>JAJZFF010000519.1 GCA_021805485.1 Pseudomonadota bacterium | reverse complement strand
CTCCCGCCGCTCGCCCCGCACCTCGAACCGCGCCAGGGTGCGGATGAGCCATTCCTCCAGCCCCCAGACATAGGCGCGGACGTCCCGCGCGCGCACCTGGCCGTGGGCGCGATCGAGATCGAGCAGCACATAGGCGGTGCGCTGGCCTGGACCATGATAGGTCCACTGCCCGCCCCGCCCGGCGGCGTAGGTCGGGAACCGGTCCGGCGCGCGCAGGTCCGCCGGGCGCGCCGAGGTGCCGGCGGTGTAGAGCGGCGGGTGCTCGAGCAGCCAGACCAGCTCCGGCGCGGTGCCGGCCCGGATCGCCGCCGCCCGCTCGCGCATCGCCGCCAGCGCCTCGGGATAGGCGACCCGGTCCGGCGCGACGCGCCATTCAGGCCCGTCCGTCATCCGCTCAGCGGTGATTGATGCCGGCGCATCCATCGGCTATATGCCCCCACCTCCCGGCGCACAGCGCCGGTCCCACGGTGCGGTCGTGGCGGAATGGTAGACGCGCAAGCTTGAGGTGCTTGTGGGGGAAACCCCGTGGAAGTTCGAGTCTTCTCGACCGCACCACTTCCTCTCCCGGCCGTTCGCTGGCATTGCTTGCATCGCAACCGGGAAGATGGGCCATGGATGAGGATTTCCGCAAGGCGGCGCTGGACTATCATCGGCTGCCGCGTCCGGGAAAAATCGCCGTAGAGCCGACCAAGCAGCTCGTCACCCAGCGCGATCTCGCCCTCGCCTATTCCCCGGGCGTCGCCGCCGCCTGCGAGGCGATCGCCGCCGACCCGCAGACGGCGCGCGACTACACCGCCCGCGGCAACCTCGTCGCCGTGATCTCCAACGGCACCGCCGTGCTCGGCCTCGGCGCCATCGGCGCGCTCGCCGGCAAGCCGGTGATGGAGGGCAAGGCGGTTCTGTTCAAGAAATTCGCCGGCATCGACGTCTTCGACATCGAGGTGGATGCCACCGACCCCGACCTGTTCTGCAACGTCGTCGCCGCCCTGGAGCCGACCTTCGGGGCCATCAACCTCGAGGACATCAAGGCCCCCGAGTGCTTCGAGATCGAGACGCGGCTGCGCGCGCGGATGGGCATCCCGGTCTTTCACGACGATCAGCACGGCACGGCCATCACGGTCGCCGCGGCGGTGCGCAACGGGCTCATGCTCCAGGGCAAGCAGCTCGAAACCGTCCGCCTGGTCACCTCCGGCGCCGGCGCCGCCGCGCTCGCCTGCGTCGATCTTCTCGTGGCCATGGGGCTGCGCGCCGAGAACGTGACCCTCACCGACATCGCCGGCGTGGTGCGGACCGATCGCGCGGGCATGCTGCCGAACATGGCCCGCTATGCCCGCACCACCGACGCCACCACGCTCGGCGAGGTTCTCGACGGGGCAGACCTGTTCCTCGGCCTCTCCGCCCCGCGCGTGCTGCGGCCCGAATTTCTGTCGCGCATGGCGCCGAAGCCACTGATCCTGGCGCTGGCCAACCCGGAGCCCGAGATCCTGCCGGAGGCCGTGAGGGCCGTCCGCCCGGACGCGATCATCGCCACCGGGCGCAGCGATTTCCCCAACCAGGTCAACAATGTTCTCTGCTTCCCCTTCATCTTCCGCGGCGCGCTGGATGCGGGGGCGACGACCATCAACCAGGCGATGGAGCAGGCCGCCGTCGAGGCGATCGCGGCGCTGGCGCGCATGGAGGCCTCCGAGGTCGTCGCGGCGGCCTATGGCGGTGCGGCGCCGGTGTTCGGCCCCGACTACATCATCCCCAAGCCCTTCGATCCGCGGCTGATCCTCGAGATCGCCCCGGCGGTGGCGCGCGCAGCGATGGCCAGCGGCGTCGCCCGCCGGCCGATCGCCGATTTCGACGCCTACCGGCGCGAACTGGAGCGGTTCGTGTTCCGCTCCGGGCAGCTGATGCGCCCGGTGTTCGAAGCGGCGCGCAGCGCCCCGCGGCGGATCGTCTATGCCGAGGGCGAGGATGCGCGCGTCCTGCGCGCCGCGCAGACCGTGCTCGATGATCGCATCGCGCTGCCCATCCTGCTCGGGCGGCGCGCGGTGATCGAGGCGCGCAGCCGGGATCTCGGGTTGCGGCTCACGGACTCCCCCTCGCTCCGCATCCTGGACCCGGCCGCGGACAGCGCGACCTTCGCCCCGCTGCTGGAGGACTATCAGCGCCTGGTCGGCCGGCGCGGCACCCCGCCGGCGGCGGCGGCGCGCCGGCTCGCCACCCGCAGCGCGGTCGCCGCCTCCATGCTGGTGCGCGCCGGTCTCGCCGATGCCGCGCTGGTCGGCGGCAGCGGCGAATGGTGGCAGCAGGTCCAGTACGTGCTCCCGATCATTCCCCGGCGCGAGGGGGTCAGCCGCGTCTACGCCCTCTCGGCCGTCATCATCCCCTCGGGGACGCTCTTCCTCTGCGATACGCACATGAACCTGGACCCGACCGCCGAACAGATCGCCGAGATGACGCTGCTCGCGGCGCAGGCGGTGCACGGGTTCGGCGTCACGCCCAAGGCGGCGCTGCTGTCGCACTCCAGCTTCGGCGCCTCGAACTCCCCCTCCGCGCGCAAGATGCGCGCCGCGCTCGCGCTGATCCGCGCCCGGGCGCCGGAGCTCGAGATCGACGGCGAAATGCACGCCGACGCCGCCCTGCTGCCGGCGGTGCGCGAGCGCGCCGTGCCCGATGGACGGCTGGATGGCACTGCCAACCTCCTCATCCTGCCGACGCTGGACGCGGCCTCGATCGCCTTCAACCTGCTGAAAGCCGCGGTCGATGCCCTGCCGGTCGGGCCGCTGCTGCTCGGCATGGAGAAGCCGGTGCATGTCCTGGTGCCCAGCGTGACGGCGCGCGGCGTGGTCAATCTCAGCGCGCTCGCCGCCACCCAGGGCCATGCCGCGGCGCTGCCATGATTTCGCCCGCCATGGCTGCTTCCGTCGTACTGCCGTAACGCCGCGCCGCCAGAGTGCGCCCGCGATGCGACCGACCTGAAAGGATTGACCGCCGTGACTAGACCCTTGCGCAAGGCCGTGCTGCCCGTCGCCGGCCTCGGCACCCGCTTCCTGCCGGCAACCAAAGCGATGGCCAAGGAGATGCTGCCGGTGGTGGACAAGCCACTGATCCAGTACGCGGTCGAGGAGGCACGTGCCGCCGGCATCGAGGAATTCTGCATGATCACCGGGCGCGGCAAGACCGCGCTCGTCGAGCATTTCGACATCGCCTTCGAGCTGGAGGCGACACTGCGCGAGCGCGGCCGGCTGCAGGCGGTCGAGGAGCTGCGCCGCACCACGTCCCTGCCCCCCGGGGCGATCGCGGCGGTGCGCCAGCAGGAACCGCTCGGGCTGGGCCACGCCATCTGGTGCGCGCGCGCCTTCATCGGCGAGGACCCGTTCGCCATCCTGTTGCCCGACGACCTCGTGCTCTCCGAGACCCCCTGCATGGCCCAGCTCGCCGCCGCCTATCGCGAGACGGGCGGCAACGTCGTCGCCGTCTCCGAGGTGCCGCGCGAGCAGACGAACCGCTACGGCATTCTCGACATCATCGCCGACGATGGCCGCCTGGTCGAGGTCAGCGGCCTGGTCGAGAAGCCGGACCCGCTGCTCGCGCCGTCGACGCTGGCGATCATCGGCCGCTACGTGCTGCTGCCCGAGGTTCTGACCCATCTCGCCCGCTTCGAGCGCGGCGCCGGCGGCGAGGTGCAGCTCACCGACGCGATGACGCGCATGATCGGCCAGCACCCGTTCCACGGCCTGCGCTTCGAGGGCCGCCGCTTCGACTGCGGCGACAAGGCCGGCTTCCTGGAAGCCCAGATCGCCTTCGCCCTGCGCCGCCCCGACCTCGCCGACACGGTGCGCGCCTTCCTGCGCCGCTATGTCGAGCCCGCGATCTGATCCCTCGCCAGCCACGGACCCCGCCATGCCCTTCCGCCATGATTTCGATCCCACCACGCTGCGCGAGTACGACATCCGCGGCATCGTCGGCGAGACCCTCCACCCGGCCGACGCCTTCGCCATCGGCCGGGTGTTCGGCACGATCATCGCCGGCGATGGCGGGCGGACCGTCGCCGTGGGCTATGACGGGCGGCTCTCCTCGCCCGCGCTGGAGGCGGCGCTGGTGGACGGGCTGGTCGCCGCCGGCATGGCCGCGGTGCGCATCGGCTGCGGGCCGACGCCGATGCTCTACTACGCCGCCACCACCCTGCCCGCCGATGGCGCGGTCATGGTCACGGGCAGCCACAACCCGCCGAACTACAACGGCTTCAAAATGATGCGCGGGAAGAAGCCGTTCTTCGGCGCCGACATCAAAATGCTCGGCGCGCGCGCCGCGGCCGGCGACGTCGTGGCCGGGACGAAGGGCAGCGCACGCTCGATCGCCATCGCCGAGGAATATGTCGCCCGCGTCGCCGCGGATTGGGATGGCGGCACGCGCGCGCTCCGCGTGGTCTGGGACTCCGGCAACGGCGCTGCCGGCGAGGTGCTGAAGCGGCTCGTCACCCGCCTGCCGGGAACCCACACGCTGCTCAACGCCGAGATCGACGGCCGGTTCCCGGCGCATCATCCCGATCCGACGGTACCGGTCAATCTGGTCCAGCTCATCGAGCGGGTCCGGGCGCAGAAGGCCGATCTCGGCATCGCCTTCGACGGCGATGCCGAC
>JAJZFF010000162.1 GCA_021805485.1 Pseudomonadota bacterium | reverse complement strand
GCGGCACCACCAACGACCCGGCCCTCTGGAGCTTCAGCCGCGCGGCCGGGATGCGCGTGCTCGATATGGACGAATTCCACGACCGCGGCTGGCGCTTCGCGCTCGCCGAGGCGCGGCGGATCATCGGCGCCGGCCCGGCCTATCTCAGCTTCGACATCGACGCGCTGGACCCGGTCTTCGCCCCCGGCACCGGCACGCCCGAAGCCGGCGGCATCGCCATGATCGAGGCGCTGAGGCTGCTGCGCGGCCTGCGCGGCCTCGACTTCGTCGGCGCCGACCTGGTCGAGGTCGCCCCGCCCTTCGACCCGTCCGGCCTCACCGCCTTCCACGGCGCCTCGCTGCTGTTCGAGGAGCTGTGCCTGCTGGCCGAGGCCCGTGCGGCCCGCGAGCACCGCACCCCCGAGCGAGCCCCTTGACGCGCATCCAGGCTTGCGTCGGAACGCGCTCTCGGTCATATCCCCGCGCGGTGCCGGGATGGGTCCGGCGCCAATTCACACGCGTGGCGACTTTCCTGGGGCGACGCCCCGGGTCCGGTGCCGTCTGATCGGCGGCCGGCCGCGCGGAGGGTCAACCGGACGGACGGAAAGGACACGCATCATGGCGATGCCCGACTATTCGCTGCGCCAACTGCTCGAATCAGGGGTGCATTTCGGCCACCACACGCGGCGCTGGAACCCGCGCATGGCGCCGTTCCTCTTCGGCGTGCGCAACCAGGTCCACATCATCGACCTGGAACAGACCATGCCGCTGCTGGACCGGGCGCTGCGGGCGCTGCGCGACATCACCGCGGCCGGCGGCCGGGTGCTGTTCGTCGGCACCAAGCGCGCGGCAGCGGACGCGGTGGCGGACGCGGCGCGCCGCTGTGGCCAGTACTACGTCAACCATCGCTGGCTCGGCGGCACGCTGACCAACTGGAAGACCATCACCGGCAGCATCAAGCGCCTGCGCCAGATCGACGAGATGCTCAGCGGCGAGGTTCAGGGCCTGACCAAGAAGGAGGTCCTCCAGCTCAGCCGCCAGAAGGAGAAGCTCGAGCAGGCGCTCGGCGGCATCAAGGAGATGGGCGGGCTGCCGGACATCCTGTTCATCATCGACACGAACAAGGAGAAGCTCGCGGTCGCCGAGGCGGTCAAGCTCGGCATCCCGGTCGCCGCCGTGCTCGACAGCAATTCGGACCCCGAGGGCGTCACCTACCCGATCCCCGGGAATGACGACGCCATCCGCGCCATCACCCTCTATTGCGACCTCGCGGTGGCGGCGGTGCTCGATGGCATCAGCGCCGAGATGGCGGCCTCCGGCCAGGATATCGGCGCCGCCGAGGAGCTGCCTGCGGCGGCCCTGCCCGAGGCTTGAGCAATGTCAGGGCCTGAACGTCTCGGGGCCTGACCGCTCCAACCGAGGCCAGGCCCTCAATCTGGGAGATCGACGATGGCCGAAATCACGGCATCACTGGTCAAGGAACTGCGCGACAAGACCGGCGCGGGCATGATGGACTGCAAGCGCGCCCTGTCGGAGAATGGCGGGGAGCTGGAAGCCGCGGTCGACTGGCTGCGCAAGAAGGGCCTCGCGGCCGCGGCCAAACGGTCGGGCCGGGTGGCCGCGGAAGGGTTGATCGGCGTGCTCTCCGCTCCCGCCAAGGCGGCGATGGTCGAGGTCAACGCCGAGACCGACTTCGTCGCCCGCAACGAGCTGTTCCAGGCCTTCGTCATGCACGTCGCTCAGGTCGCGCTGCATGTCGGCGAGAATCTGGACGCGATCGCCGCCGCCCCCTATCCGGGCACCGGGCGCAGCGTCGCCGAGGAGCTGACCCATCTGGTTGCCACCATCGGCGAGCACATGGCGATCCGGCGTGCCCGCGTGCTCTCGGTGCCGCAGGGCGCCGTGGCGACCTACGTCCATTCGGCGCTGAAGCCCGGCCTGGGCAAGATCGGCGTGCTGGTGGCGATCGAGGGCAACAGCGAGATCGCGAGCCTGGAGACGCTCGGCCGGCAGGTCGGCATGCATGTCGCCGCCGCCCGCCCCGAGGCTCTGGACATCGACGCCGTCGATCCCGCCGCCCTGGCCCGCGAGCGCAGCGTCCTGGCCGAACAGGCCCGGGCCTCGGGCAAGCCCGAGGCGATCATCGAGAAGATGGTCGAAGGGCGCATCCGCAAGTACTATGAGGAAGTCGTGCTGCTGGAGCAGGTCTGGGTGCATGATGGCGAGAGCCGGGTGCGCGCGGTGCTGCAGAAGGCGGGCGCCAAGCTTGCCGGGTTCGCCCGCTTCCAGCTGGGCGAGGGCATCGACAAGGTGGCGGGCGGGGATTTCGCCGCCGAGGTGGCTGCCGCGGCCGGGCTGGCCGGTTGACGCGAGTTCCTGCTGTCGTTCGGCCCGGGTGGGTGACGCTTGTTCGCCCATCCGCGCCCCGCTAGTTTCGTTCCGCCGCCTTCGCCCCAGCCCACAGGAGCCGCATGACCGACCAGCCGATCTATCGTCGCGTGCTGCTGAAGGTCTCCGGCGAGGCGCTGATGGGACAGCGCGACTACGGGCTGGACAACGACATGGTCCAGCGCATCGCCGCGGATATCGGCGCCGTCGTGGCCATGGGGGTGCAGGTCTGCGTCGTCATCGGCGGCGGCAACATCTTCCGCGGCGTCTCCGCCGCCGCTTCGGGCATGGACCGGGCCCAGGCCGACTATATGGGCATGCTGGCGACGGTGATGAACGCGCTCGCGGTGCAGAGCGCGTTGGAGAAGCTCGCGGTGCCGACGCGGGTGCAGTCGGCGATCCCGATGTCCAGCGTCTGCGAGCCCTATATCCGGCGCCGCGCCGAGCGGCACATGGAAAAGGGCCGGGTGGTGATCTTCGCCGCCGGCACCGGCAACCCCTTCTTCACCACCGACACCGCTGCGGCCCTGCGCGCCGCCGAGATGAAATGCGACGCCCTGCTCAAGGGCACGCAGGTGGACGGGGTCTATTCCGCCGACCCGCGCAAGGTCCATGGCGCCGCGCGCTACCAGACGCTGACCTATCTCGATGTCCTGGCCAACGAGCTCGCGGTGATGGATGCGGCCGCGATCAGCCTGGCGCGGGAGAACGGCCTGCCGATCCTGGTCTTCAACGTCCACGCCGCCGGCGCCTTCGCCGATGTGATGCGCGGACGGGGCCGGTTCACGCGAATTTCCGAGCATCCCTGAACGAAGGGAGACACGCGCTTTGGTGGCCGATCTCAACGCTCTGAAACAGGACATCTCGCACCGCATGGACGGGGCGCTGGAGGCGCTGAGGCGCGAATTCAGCGGCCTGCGCACCGGACGGGCGAGCCCGGCGCTGCTCGAGCCGGTGCATGTGCAGGCCTATGGCGGATCGATGCCGCTGAGCCAGGTCGGCACCGTCAATGTGCCCGAACCGCGGATGATCACCGTGCAGGTCTGGGACCGGGCCCTGGTCTCGGCGGTGGAGAAGGCGATCCGCGATGCCGGGCTCGGGCTCAACCCTTCCGCCGACGGCCAGCTCGTGCGCGTGCCGATCCCCCAGCTCACCACCGAGCGCCGTGCTGAACTCGCCAAGGCGGCCGGCCGCTATGCCGAGGCGGCGCGGGTCGCCGTGCGCGCGGTCCGGCGCGATGGCATGGAGCAGATCAAGGCCGTCGAGAAGAAGCATCAGATCAGCGAGGACGAAGCCAAGGACTGGGGCGACGAGATCCAGAAACTGACGGACCAGCATATCAAGAAGGTCGATGAGCTGCTGGTGGAAAAGGAAAAAGATATCCGCCAGGTCTGAGCCGTTCAGCGGGGTTCCCCAGCACATGTCGCCTCTGATTGCCAGCGCGCCTGATCTGCGGCCTCGCGCCGATTCGCCCGACGGAACCCTGCCGGCGCACGTCGCCATCATCATGGATGGCAACGGCCGCTGGGCCGCGGCGCGCGGCCTGCCGCGCGTCGCCGGGCACCGCGCCGGCGCGCAGGCGGTGCGGCGGACCATCGAGGCGGCGCTGCAGCACGGCGTGCAGTGGCTGACCCTCTACGCCTTCAGCAGCGAGAACTGGCGCCGGCCGGAGGGCGAGATCACCGATCTCACCGGCCTGCTGCGGCACTATCTCCGCAACGAGGTCGCCGAGCTGGCCGCCAACGGCGTGCGCCTCAGGGTGATCGGCGAGCGCCGCCGCTTCGCCGCCGACATCCAGGCCGCCTTCGTCGACGCCGAACGCCTCACCGCCGGCAATGTGCGGCTCAACGTGACGGTCGCGCTCTCCTATGGCGGTCGCAGCGAGATCGTCGACGCCGCACGCCGCGTCGCGGAGGCGGCGCTGGCCGGCACGCTGGACCCCGCCGGGCTCGACGAGGCCGGCTTCGCCGACAAGCTCTTCACCGCCGGCACTCCGGACCCGGATCTGATCCTGCGCACCAGCGGCGAGCGCCGGCTGTCGAATTTCCTGCTGTGGCAGGCGGCCTACGCGGAACTGGTCTTCCTCGACGTGCTCTGGCCGGATTTCGGCGCCCAGCATTTCGCCGAGGCGCTGGCGGACTATGCGCGGCGGGAGCGGCGTTTTGGCGCCCGGCCCGTCTGAGTCCCCGAGCGGCGCGAGGCCGGTCCTGCCAGAACTCGGCCTGCGCCTCCTCTCGGCGGCCATTCTCGGCCCGACGGCGCT
>JAJZFF010000132.1 GCA_021805485.1 Pseudomonadota bacterium | reverse complement strand
CGCAGTTCATTTCCGCAATCGTCGCCCCGGAGGCGAGCATGGCACGGGTGATCGCCTGTTTGTCCGCCAGCGTCAGTCCGGCGGCGGGCCGGGTGAGCAGCGCGGAGCCGCCGCCCGACATCAGCGTCAGAACCAGGTCGTCGGGGCCGGCCGAGGCGGCCAGCCCGAGCATTCGTTCCGTGGCCGCGAGCCCGGCCTCGTCGGGCACCGGGTGAGCCGCTTCCACCACCTCGATCCGGGCGCAGGGCACCGCGTGGCCGTAGCGCGTGATGACGAGACCTTCGAGCGGAGCGGTCCATACCGCCTCCACCGCCGCCGCCATCGACGCCGCCGCCTTGCCGGCGCCGACGACGATGGTCCGGCCCGGCGGCGGCGGCGGCAGCCATGGGGGCAACACCCGAGCCGGGCGCGCCGCATCGATCGCCGCATCGAGCATCCCGCGCAGCAATCCGGTTGCCCCGACCGGATCGGACCGGAGCGTGGCCGATGCCGCGTTCATCAGCTCAACTCATGCGCGGCCAGACGTTCAAGGGCACGCACCAGGGCGGAATGGTCCCAGTCGCGACCACCGGCCGCGATGCATGCGTTGAACAGAGACTGGCATGACGCCGTGTTGGGCAGGCTGACGCCCAGCTGGCGCGCGCCGGACAGCGCGAGTTCGAGGTCCTTCTGGTGCAGGCCAATGCGGAAGCCGGGTTCGAAGGCCCGGTCGATCATGCGCTGGCCGTGCACCTCGAGCACGCGCGAGGAGGCGAAGCCGCCCATGAGGGCCTCGCGCACGCGCGCCGGATCGGCGCCGGCCTTCGCGGCGAAGACCAGCGCCTCGGCCACCGCCTCGATGGTGAGCGCGACGATGATCTGGTTGGCGACCTTCGCGGTCTGGCCGGCGCCGCAGGGGCCGACATGGGTGATGGTCCTGCCCATCAGCCGCAACAACGGCTCCGCGCGGGCGAAGCCATCATCGGTGCCGCCGGCCATGATGGTCAGGCTGGCCGATTTCGCGCCGACCTCGCCGCCGGAGACCGGCGCATCGACAAATGCGCAGCCCGCCGCCTCGATCCTTTGTGCGAACTCCCTCGTCGCGAGCGGAGAGATGGAGCTCATGTCGATCACCATCCGGCCGGCGGCGAGTCCGTCGGCGACACCGTCGGTGCCGAACAGGACCGCCTCGACATCGGGCGTGTCGGGCAGCATGAGGATGATGGCGTCCGCCTGGCGGGCAACATCGGCGGGGGATGCGCACGCGGTGGCTCCGGCGTCCAGAAGGCGAGGGGGCACGCCGCTGCGCGAATGGGCGAACAGCACATGCCCGGCCGCCGCGATGTGCCCGGCCATCGGCAGCCCCATGATTCCAAGCCCGATGAATCCGACCCTCATGCCGCGATCTCCGGTCCCGCGGTGGGGCGCGCCAGCGTGTCGCGCCAGCCGAGCCCGGCGCTCGTGCCGGCTGCCGGCCGGTACTCGCAGCCGATCCAGCCCTGGTAGCCGGCGTCATCCAGCATGGCGAAGATGCGACCATACCCGATTTCGCCGGTGCCCGGCTCGCCGCGACCGGGATTGTCGGCAACCTGCACATGCGCGATGCGGTCGCGGAAGCGGCGGAACGTGGCGATGAGCTCGCCGGCGGAGCGTTGCTGGTGATAGATGTCGTACTGGATGAAAATGTTGTCCGACCCGGTCTCCTCGATCAGCGTCGCGGCGTCCTCGACGCGCTGCAACCAGAAGCCGGGAATGTCGTGGCCGTTGACCGGCTCGATCAGGAGGCGGATGCGAGCCTTGCCGAGTTCGCGCGCCGCGCGACCCAGGTTCGCGACGAGTGTCCGCCGTATTCGCGCGGGATCGGCGCCCGCCGGCGGAATGCCGACGAGGCAGTTGACCTGAGGGCAACCGAGCGCCGTAGCATAATCGATCGCCTGCGCGACGCCGGCGTGGAATTCGTCGGCACGGTCGGGATCGCAGGCGATGCCGCGCTCGCCGGCGTCCCAGTTTCCGGCCGGAAGATTGTGCAGGACCTGGACGAGCCCGTTCCGCTTCAGCCGCGCGGCGATCTCGCCGGCCGGGAATGCGTAGGGGAAGAGGAACTCGACACCGCCGAACCCGTCCGCCGCCGCCGCGTCGAACCGGTCGAGAAACGCATGTTCCCCGTAGAGCATGGAAAGATTGGCACAGAATTTCGGCATGACGGGTCGGTTCCTCCTGTCAGTCCAGAAACGCGAGCGCGGTTGGCGCATCGTCCTTGTGTTCGGCAAGTTCGTCATGTTCCTGAATCGAATCGATTTCAGGGCCCATGGCGATATTCGTCACCCGTTCGAGCACGATCTCGACGACCACGGGCACGCGATGCGCCTTCATCATCGCCGCGGCGCGGATCAGGGCGGGCGCGATACCGTCGGGCTCGGTCACCCGCAGCGCCTTGCAGCCGAGACCTTCCGCGACGGCGACATGATCGACGCCGCTGGCCGCCGCCCGGCCCTGTTCCGGCGCGTTGATGTTCTCGAAGGCGAGATCGACGCAGTAATCCATCCCGAAGGCGCGCTGTGCCTGGCGGATCAGCCCGAGATACGCATTGTTCACGACGACGTGCAGGTAGGGAATGCTGAACTGCGCGCCGACCGCGAGCTCCTCGATGAGGAACTGGAAGTCATAGTCGCCGGAAAGCGCGACCACGGGCCGGTCCGGCTCCGCCACCGCGGCGCCGAGCGCCGCCGGGATGGTCCAGCCGAGCGGACCGGCCTGGCCGCAATTGATCCAGTTGCGCGCGCGGAAGACGTGCAGGAACTGCGCCGCCGCGATCTGCGACAGCCCGATCGTGCTGACATAGCGGGTTTCGCGCCCGAACGCCTTGTTCATTTCCTCGTAGACGCGCTGTGGCTTTATGGGTGCGGCATCGAAATGGGTTCGCCGCAGCATCGTGCGCTTGCGGGCGCGGCAGGCTTCTGACCACCCGCGCCTGTCGGGCAGCCGTCCTGCCGCGCGCCGCTCCGCCGCCAGGGAAAGGAACAGATCGAGAGCCGCGCCGGCATCCGACACGATGCCATAATCCGGCTCGAACACGCGGCCGATCTGCGTCGGCTCGATGTCGACGTGAACGAAGCGCCGCCCCCTGGTGTATGTCTCGATCGAGCCGGTGTGCCGGTTGGCCCAGCGATTGCCGATGCCGAGCACGAAATCGGATTCGAGGAAGGTCGCGTTGCCGTAGCGGTGGCTGGTCTGGAGCCCGACCATGCCGGCCATCAGCGGATGATCATCCGGGATCGCGCCCCAGCCCATCAGCGTCGGAATCACCGGCACCCCGGTCAGTTCCGCGAACGCGACGAGCCGGTCGGCGGCATCGGCGTTGATGACTCCGCCACCGGCCACGATCAGCGGGCGTTCCGCGCTCTCCAGCATGTCGAGCGCGCGCTCGATCTGCGCCGCCGTCGCCGCGGGCCGGTAGACGGGCAGCGGCGCGTAGGTTTCCTCGTCGAATTCGATCTCGGCCATCTGCACGTCGATCGGCAGGTCGATCAGGACCGGCCCCGGCCGGCCGGAGCGCATGACGTGGAACGCCTGCTGAAACACCCGCGGCACCAGGGCCGGCTCGCGCACCGTGACGGCCCATTTGGTCACGGGCTTCGCGATGCTCTCGATATCCACGGCCTGGAAATCCTCCTTGTGGAGGCGGGCGCGCGGCGCCTGGCCGGTGATGCAGAGAATCGGGATCGAATCCGCCAGGGCGGAATAGAGCCCGGTGATCATGTCGGTGCCCGCGGGGCCGGACGTGCCGACGCAGACGCCGATATTGCCCGGCTTCGCGCGGGTGAATCCCTCCGCCATGTGGCTGGCGCCCTCGACGTGCCGCGCCAGGACATGCCGTATCGCGTTCGATCCGCGCATCGCCGCGTAGAGCGGATTGATCGCCGCCCCCGGCACGCCGAACAGGGTGGTCGCGCCCTCCCGTTCCAATACGCGGATCGCGGCCTCGGCCGCCCGCATCCTGCTCATCCTGTGTTCCCCCTTGGGCCGTCGTGCCGGGCCCATTCGATCCGTTCCGTTCCATGCCGGACCGGCGCAACTGCGGCCGACCGCCTGATCGAAACTTGCCGAAGGGAGACAATACGTCCAATATATTGTTCAGAATGATTGATATTTATTTCATATGGATCGAACCGGCATGGAACTGCGGCATCTGCGCTATTTCGTCGCCGTCGCCGAGACGCTGAGTTTCACGGAAGCGGCCCGCCGGCTCGCGATATCGCAGCCGCCGCTCAGCCAGCAGATCCGCGACCTCGAACTCGAGATCGGCACGACGCTGATCGCCCGGTCGAGCCGGAACGTGTCGCTCACCCCCGCCGGCGCGGCCTTCCTGACCCGGGCGCGGCAGATCCTGGCGGAAGCCGTCCGCGCGCGCGACGAGGCGCGGGTCATCGGCGCGGGCCGGTCGGGCACGCTGGATATCGGCATGACCGGCGCGGTCCTGCTCGGCGGGCTCGGCGGCCTGGTGGCCGCGTTCCAGATTTTCGCGCCGGGCGTGCAGGTGCGCCTGCACGAGATGCCACCCGGCGAGCAGGAGGCGGCGCTCGGCGCCGGGCGGCTCGATCTCTGCTTCCTGCGCACACCCGGCGCGGACCCGGCTCTCCGTGTCGAGCCGGCCTGGCACGAA
>JAJZFF010000362.1 GCA_021805485.1 Pseudomonadota bacterium | reverse complement strand
CCGGCATTGAACCCGAACCAGCCGACCCAGAGCAGCGAGGCGCCGACCAGCGTGTAGCCGAGATCGGCCGGCGCCATGTTGACGCTGCCATATCCCGTCCGCTTGCCGACCATGATGGCCGCGATCAGCCCCGCCGTTGCCGAATTGATGTGCACCACCGTGCCGCCGGCGAAGTCCAGCACACCCTGGCCGCCGAGGAAGCCACCCGGCCCCCACACCATGTGCGCGATCGGCGCATAGACGGCGATCAGCCACACGCCGAGAAAGACCATGGCGGATGAAAACTTCAGCCGGTCGGCCGGTCCGCCGAGGATGAGCACCGGCGTGATGATCGCGAAGGTGCACTGGAACATGCAGAACACGGTTTCCGGAATCGTGCCCGAGAGCGTGCCCGTGCCATCTCCCATCAGCATCACCTGCGACAGGCCGCCGATGAACGGATTCCCCTTGGTGAACGCGAGCGAGTAGCCGATCACCACCCAGAGCACCGAAATCAGCGCGGTGGCGAAGAAGCACTGCATCAGCATCGCCAGGATGTTCTTCCGCCGCAGCAGGCCGCCGTAATAAAGGGCAAGGCCGGGTACCGTCATCATCAGCACCAGGACCGAGGACGTCATCATCCAGGCCGTGTCTCCCGAGTCCAGCTTGGGCGCCGTATCCGCGAAGGCCGCGGCGCTCCAGCCCATGATCCCAAGGAAAGTGCCCATGCTCCCGATGAGCAATCGTCTCTTCATTCGCCGATGTCCTTCCTGCTCTGCGATGTGCGTTGTAGCGATACCAGGGAGGAATGCATGTATTATGCCAACGCCTGAAAGCGCGAATATTCGGCATATCAAATCATGGGCGGGCTGATCCGTTTTTAAATGATGCAAATTATGCTTAAAATTTGATCACATTGAGAGCCGACTCCGGTCACGGCCGAACACGCCGGGCAGGCCAGCGCGGGCATGGCTTGCAGGATTCCCCGCAGATGCGACATTTCGGCGGTCAGAGGAGGCCGGACATGACGGACGAGACAGCGGATGTCGCAATCATCGGGGCGGGACCGGTCGGGGCGGCGCTCGCGTTGCGGCTTGCCGCCGGCGGGCAGCGGGTCGTGCTCGTCGACCGCGCGGCACTGCCGCCGATGGAGCACCCGGATTTCGACGGCCGCGCCTATGCGATCGCCTTCGGTTCCCGCGAACTGCTCGATGGCGCCGGCCTGTGGAACCGCCTCCCCTTTCCGCCCTGCCCGATCGAGCGCATCCGCGTATCCGATGGCAAGCCGGGCCGCCCGCCCTCGCCGCTGTTTCTCGATTTCGACCATCTCGACGTCGGCGACGAGCCGTTCGGCTGGATCATCGAGGCCCGGTCCCTGCGCATGGCGATCAACCGCGCCCTCGCCGACTCGGCGGTGATCCTGCACGCCCCGGCAACCGCCCGCGTCACCCGCGAGGCCGATAGCGCCACGGTCGCGATCGCCGACGGCCCGACCTACCGGGTGAACCTGGTGGTCGCCGCCGACGGCCGGGGCAGCACCCTGCGCGCCGAGGCCGGCATCGCCGTCACCCGCTACCCCTATCGCCAGAGCGCGGTGGTCTGCGCCGTGGAACACCAACGTCCGCACCACAACGTGGCGCTCGAGCATTTCCTGCCGGGCGGTCCCTTCGCGCAACTGCCGATGAGCGATGCCGACGGCGCCCATCTGTCCGCCATCGTCTTCACCGAGAGCCACGCCAATGCCGCGCGCCTCGCGGCGATGGACGATCCGCGCTTCACCATCGAGGTGGCGCGGCGGCTGGGCGCGCATCTCGGCCGCATCCGGCTGGTGGGACGGCGCTGGACCTATCCGCTGTCGGCGCTGCACGCCCATCGCTACCATGCGACGCGCCTGGTTCTCGTCGGCGACTCCGCGCATGGTGTGCACCCGATCGCCGGCCAAGGACTTAATCTCGGGTTGCAGGACGGCATTGCTCTGGCCGCGCTGATCGACGGGACGTCCGATCCGGGCAATCCGGACCTGCTGGCCCGCTACCAGCGCATCCGCCGGCCGGCCAACATCGCGATGCTCGCCGCGACCGACGGGCTCGACCGGCTGTTCTCGACCGACCTGCCGCCGGTGCGCCTTGCGCGCGATATCGGGCTTGCCGCGGTGAACCGGATGCCCCGGCTCAAGCGCCGCTTCATGCGGACGGCGATGGGCCTGCGCGCATAGGGCCACGCCGCAGCCCCGCGAGCCGCTGCTCGACGCGCTTGCGGGTGCGGGTGATCAGCGCCACGCCGGCCAGCCGCCGGTCGAGGAACGCCCTGGTGTCCTCGCCGGTCTCCGAGGCATCGCCCAGCCAGTAGAGCAGCGTTGTTGAATAGACCGCGGCGAGGATCGCCCGCTTCGTATACCAGGAGAAATCGGCGGAGCGGTCGCCCGCCGCATGCCAGATCGCATCCACCGTGCGCCCGGTGATCCGCGCCGCCAGCGCCGCGTTGCGCGGCAGGGCGAGAATGGCGAGAGCCCGCCTGATCGCCTCGCGATGCGGCGCCGCGCGATCAAGCCGGAGCAGGATGAGCGCCCGCACCCGCGCCGCAAGCCGGGTTTCGGCAATCGTACCGGCCGCGCCCTCCATGTCCCGGTCGACGAGCGCGGTCCAGGCCTCGATCATCGCCGGCGCGCCGCCCTCGAACAGCAGGTCCGCTTCGTCGGGATCGCGGCCGAGCCGCGCCAGCGCCCGCCGCAGGGCGGTGCGCGTCCAGCCATCGAACGGCACCTCCTCGATCAGGGCGCGTAGAATCGCGTCGTCATCCGCGCGGACATCGTCCTCGCCGGTCATCGCCGTCTCGTTCATCACAACTCTCCTGCGGCGCGCACGATCTCGTCGCGGAACCGCGCCACTTCCTCGTTGAATCCCATCAGCCGCGGATCGCGCAGCCGCTGCGGGTAGAGAATACCGTCCAGATGATCGGCCTCATGCTGGATCACGCGCGCGTGAAACCCCGTGGCCTCCCGGCTGAACGGCGCGCCGTTCGCATCCGTGGCGCGCAGCGTCAGCCTGGCGGCGCGGGGCACCAGCGCGCTCATGCCCGGAATCGACAGGCACCCTTCCCAGTCCTCGACCGGATCGCCGGGATGCAGGACGAGTTCGGGATTGATCACGGCCGACAATCCGCGCGGGCCATCATGCTCGCCACCGGCGGCGCGGCTTTCCGGCACCCGATAGATGAAGATCCGCAACGGCATATGCACCTGCGGCGCCGCAAGGCCGACGCCTCCGGCATCCTCCAGCGTCTCCGCCATGTCGTGCAACAGGCGGGCAATCTCGGGCGCGACGGGATCCTCGACCGGCGCGGCCTTCGCGAACAGCACGGGATGGCCCAGCCGGGCCAGTTTCAGAAGCGCCATGTCTGACACATGGCGCAGATCTGCCGGATCGCAAAGCGGGATTGCGCTTGCCAGCCCCGACAAGACTGTTGGCAAGCGCGAGGATTTTGCTATAAAGCGGGGGAATGACGGGGCAATCCCGGCATGCGCGACGGCTGCGCCGGAAACGGTGCGGCTTTTCCGCGTTCTTCTGCTAGACTAAACGCAAACCGTTCAACCGTTCTGGAGTATCTGGCCAAGTGCAAGTTCTCGTTCGTGACAACAATGTCGATCAGGCGCTGAAGGCGCTCAAGAAGAAGCTTCAGCGTGAAGGCGTGTTCCGCGAAATGAAGTTGCGCCGGCATTATGAAAAGCCCTCCGAGCGCCGCGCCCGCGAGGCGGCCGAAGCCGTTCGCCGCGCCCGCAAGATGGAGCGCAAGCGGATCGAACGCGAAGGGTTCTGATCGCTCCACGCGAGCGCGACCAGACAGGGCGCGGCCTTGATGGGCACGCGCCTTTTGTCGTTTCAGCGCCGGTCCAGCGAGAAGCGCCCCGGCCCGGCGGAGGCCAGCAGCAGCAGGCCGCCGCAAATCGCCAGATCGAGGAAGAACTGGATTTCCGCCTGCGCGGCGACCCGGCCATGCATCAGCCAGAAGCGGTGCGCCAGCCAGTTCGCGGCGATGGTGAACAGAATCAGCACGATCGCCGCCGGACGGGTCCGCAACCCGAGCATGACAAGGCCGCCAGCCCCGAGTTCGCAGACCACGGCGATCACGGCGCCGAGCGTCGGCGCCGGAGCGTTGAGATGGGTGAGCAGATGCACAATTCCCGGCCAGTGCACGATCTTGCTCCACCCCGCCTGCACGTAAAGTAACGCCAGCGCCAGCCTGCCGGCCAGCATTCCCAGATCCGATATGCCGCGCTGCATGGTTTTCTTTCGACCCAGACCCTGTAAGTTATCATTTCTGCGGGCACATCGCCCCGCCGCTTGTTAAACGGAACGCCACCATGACCGCCAGCCCCGTCGTCGATTTCGAAGGCCTCGCCGCGACCGAGACCGCCGCCGATCCCTTCCCGCATCTCGTGATGCGCGGCTTCGTCCGGCCGGAACGCCTGGCCAGCGTGGTCACCGACCTTCCGCCGCTAGGCGCGCGGGGCAGCTTTCCGATCGAGTCGGTTCGGCTCGGGCCGAATGCCGCACAGCTGATGGACGAGATGAAGGGCGAGCGGATGCGGCAGATCATCGCCGGCAAATTCGGCCTCGACCTCGACGGCGCGCCGGTGATGCTGACGCTCCGCGGCCGCACCGATGCGCGCGACGGCAAGA
>JAJZFF010000680.1 GCA_021805485.1 Pseudomonadota bacterium | reverse complement strand
CGTCTACGCGCGGGTGAAGGGATATCGCGTCGGCGGCAAGACCGGCACGGCGCAGGTCGTCGGCCGGGATGGCCGCTATCGGAACCATCTCAACAACTCGTCCTTCATGGCGGTGTTTCCGGCCGACCGTCCGCGCTACGTCGTCTATGTGCTGGTGATCCATCCCCGGCCGACGAAGAAGATGGCCGGGTTTTCGTACGGCTTCACCACCGGCGGCTATGTCGCCGCCCCTGCGGTCGGGCGGATCATTGCCCGGATCGGCCCGATGCTCGGCATCGCGCCCCTGCGAGGCGCGCGCCTCGCCGAGGTGAACCGGCGATTCGACATCCCGCTCGACCCTCCGGTTCCGCCGGGGCGCACGGCGCTTGGCCCCGGCCATCCGTTTCCGCCTGGCGCCAATGCCTACGCCTATATTCTTGCGCACAAGACGCCGCCGCGCCATCCGGACCGGATCGCGGCGCGCCGGGCGCTGAAACGTGTCGAACTGGCAACGCCGGGCGTGGCGCTGCCCGCCGCGCCCCTCGCCGTCCAGCGCCTCGCGACACGGGATGCCGCACCGCACGCATGATGCGGAAGGCGGCGGGCCAGGCTTGGAGGCCTCACCGCGGTCGCGTATGAGTGCGGGATGACGTCTGCCGGCGAGGATGAGCGGGGTGGCACGGAAGCGGCCGGAGCCAGGGCCGCCGGCCGGCCGAGTTCCCTGGATGCCTATGAAAGCCTGCTCTCGGCCATCGAGGGCGGCGAATTCGCGCCCGGCGCCCGCCTCCGCGAGGTTGAACTCGCCCGCCGCTTCGGAATCAGCCGCACGCCGGTGCGCGATGCGCTGAAGCGCCTGGAGCACCAGGGGCTTGTCGTCCACGAACCCCATCACGGCGCGATCGTGGCGACACTCGACGATACCCAGCTGGCCGAGCTGTATGAAATGCGCGAGGTGCTGGAAGGGACCGCCGCGCGCCTGGCCGCGCTGCACGCGACCGAGGCGGAGATTTCGCTCCTGGCCGACCTCGTCGAACGCGACGCGGCGCTGGCCGACCGGCCCGGGGAGCTGGCGGCGAACAACCGCGTCTTTCACCGGCAGATCCGGAACGCGGCGCGCAACCGCTACCTCAACGGGATGCTCGAAAGCATGCGCCTGTCGCTCGCCCTGCTGGGCGGCACGACACTCGCGATCAGCGGGCGCGGAGCCGACTCCGTCGCGGAGCACCGCGCGATCGTCGAGCGGATCGCCGCCCGGGATCCCGCCGGCGCCGAACGCGAGGCCCGCGCCCATATCCGCGCCGCGTACCGCGCCCGCATCCTCCGCGCGCCCGGCTAGAGCATCAATATCATAGAGCACTGCATCAAAAAGAGAGCCAGCGGCAGGCATGCCGCTGGCTCGAATTCCGGCCGGACGGGCCCCCGCGCCGGATCCCGGATAACCCGGCTCAGGGCATCAGCACCCGGTCGATCACCTGAATGACGCCGTTGGACTGATTGACGTCGTACGTCTCGACCTGCGCGACATTGCCCTTGTCATCGACGACCTCGATATTGTGCGGGCCGTTCATCCGGAAGGTGAGGTCGTGCCCCTTGTCGAGGGTCGGCAGCTTCACCATTCCGCCATGACCTTCAATGTCCGCGCGCAGGGTGTCGAAGGTGAAGTCACCGGGGACGACGTGATAAAGCAGGATCGAGGTGAGTTCCGCCTTGTTCTTCGGCTCGAGAAGCGTGGCGACCGTACCTTTCGGCAGCATGTCGAACGCCTCGTTGGTCGGCGCGAAAACGGTGAAAGGCCCCTTGCCCTCGAGCGCCTTCACGAGGCCGGCGGCCTTCACGGCGGCCACCAGCGTGGTGTTATCCTTCGAGTTCACCGCGTTCTGCACGATGTTCCGGGTCGGATACATCGGCGCGCCGCCGACCATCACCGAATCGTTCGTCATCGCCGCGAAAGCGACGCCGCATGCGGCAACGGCGAGGGCAGCGCCCAGGGCCAGATGGCTGAGTTTCATGGTCCGTCATCTCCTCTGCTTGATCGCCGGCGGCGATCTCATGCCCCGAATACGCAGCAGGAATTCAAACGGATGAGTTGCGGAAAGATTTCCTCAATCACGTGATCGTGAGGAGACGGGCGCGGAGGCGGCCGTTCATGCCGCCTCGCCGACCGATCAACTGCGATAGCTGCCGTTGATGTCGATATAGCCATGCGTGAGGTCGCAGGTCCAAACCCGCCCGCGCCCGCGGCCAAGACCAAGATCGACGTCGATGCGGATGTCCGGTCCGCGCATGTGCGCGACGACCGGCGCCTCGTCGTAGCCCTCGACCACCCGGCCGTCGCGGGCCATCCAGACGCCGCCGACGGCCACCGCCAGCCGGTCGCGATCGGCCGGCTCGCCGGCCTTGCCCACCGCCATGACGATCCGCCCCCAGTTTGCGTCCTCGCCCGCCACGGCGGTCTTGACCAGCGGCGAATTCGCGATCGCGAGCCCGATCCGCCGCGCGGAGCGAGCGGAGACCGCGCCGGCCACATTGATCTCGATCAGTTTCCGCGCCCCTTCGCCGTCGCGCACCACCATCAGGGCCAGATCGTGCAGCACGGCGTTTAACGCCCGGCGAAAGGCGGCCAGGTCGCGCGCGTCCTCGGCGGGCGGATTTCCGGCCGCTCCGGTCGCGAACAACAGCACGGTATCGGACGTCGACGTGTCGGAATCCACCGTGATCGAGTTGAAGCTGGGGCCGACGCCGCGAGAAAGCAGGGCCTGCAGCGTCTCCGCGGGCAACGCCGCGTCGGTCACGATGAAGGCGAGCATCGTCGCCATGTCGGGCGCGATCATGCCGCTGCCCTTGGCGATCCCGGAAATCCGCACCTCGACCCCGCCGATCTTCGCCGTGCGGGTCGACGCCTTGGGAAAAGTGTCGGTCGTCATGATCGCGCGCGCGGCCTGCGCCCAACGCTCCGGCGCCAGATCGGCAGCGAGCGCATCCATGACCGCGACGATCCGCTCCGCCGGCATCGGCTCCCCGATCACGCCGGTCGAAGCCAGGAATACCTGCTGCGGAGCGCATCCAAGCGTGCTGGCCGCAGCTTCGGCGCTCAGCCTGGCCGCATCTGCGCCCGCCGCGCCGTTGAACACGTTGGCGTTGCCGGCATTGACGACGAGGCCCCTCGCCATTCCGCCAGGCAGGATTTCGCGACACCAGGTCACCGGCGCGCCGGGACACTTGTTGCGGGTAAAAACGCCCGCAACCGTCGTGCCGGGCACGAAGGAAGCCAGCAGCACGTCGTCCCGCCCGCGGTAGCGGATGCCGGCGGCCGCGGTCGCAAACCGCACGCCGCCGATGGCCGGAAGTTCAGGCAGCGGCACCGCCAGCGGCGATACCGGCAGGTCCTTCGCCACGGCGTCCCGCTCAGTTCTTCGCGGGCGCGGCGGACGCGCCGCCCTGCACCGGTGTGCCGTCGGGATTGAAGAGCTTGATATCCAGCCCCTTGCGCGCGTCTTCCAGCGCCGCGGTCACCGACTTGTTGGTGATCTGCTGCCGGATCTGGTCCTTCACATCGTCCAGCGCCGGCACCGGCTTCTCACGCTTGCCCTGGCTCTCGATGACATGCCAGCCAAACTGCGAATGAACGGGTGTCTTGGTGTAGGTGCCCGGCTTGAGCGCAAAGGCGGCATCCGCGAAGGGCTTCACCATCTCGTCCTTGGTGAACCAGCCCAGCTCGCCGCCGTTCTTGGCGCCGGGGTCGATGCTATACTTTTTGGCGAGGGCGGAGAACTTCGCTCCATTGCCCAGCTGGGCGATGATCTTCTCGGCTTCCTTCTGGGTCTTCACCAGGATCTGCCGCGCCTTCACTTCCTCGGGCTGCTTCGCCTTCACGTAATGCGACTCGTAATAGGCCTTCACCGCGGCATCCGTCAGTTTCGGCTCGACCAGCGAGCGGAGATAGGCGCGTTCGAGCGCCTGGTCCGCCGCCGCCTTCATTTCGGCCGCGACCTTCGGATCCTTCGCGGTGCCGGACTTGCGCGCCTTGATCAGCAGGGCGCGTTCATCGACAAGGCGGTTGAGAAGCACCGGGAAAAGCTCCTGCGGCGGCGCGTTCTGCAACTGCGGCGGGAGATCCTGCGCCGCCTTGGCGACGTCGGAAAGGTGGATGTCATGGCCATCGACGATCGCGACGACCGTATCCTTCTGCGCTTTGGCGGCGGGCTTGGCCTTGCTCGCGGCGGCAGGTGCGGCAGCGCCTGCATCGCCGCCGGTGGCCGCCTGCGCGGGGCCGACCAACCCCAGCGCAACCACCGCGGCGAAGGCGAAACCGACCGAATACCCTGTGAGAGAACGCTTCATGCTGCTGGTCCCTAGTGGAAATCGGCCGCACCATGACTGAAGCGCGCATTGCCCGCAACCCGCCGGCCTCCGGCTTCGGTTACATTTGCGGCCATGCGCCCGCCCGTAACGATGCTTGATTTGACCAGATCGGCGCACACTCTTATGTCAGATCAGCGCCCGCAGTCCGGCCGCCGCGCGTAATGGCGCGCGGGCGGGCTGCAACCACACCCAGACCATTCGGGACAGACAGTTTCAGACTCGCGGATAGACCGGAAGCTCGCTCCAACATGTTCTCAAGCATCGCCCGCGCCATCATCGGCACCAGCAACGACCGCGCGCTGAAAGCCTATCGCCGCCGCATCGC
>JAJZFF010000053.1 GCA_021805485.1 Pseudomonadota bacterium | reverse complement strand
CGCGAAACGCCAAGCACTTGGCCGAACAGCAGCGCATAGACCTGGGCGGCATAGCGATCGGTCCAAGAAAGCAGCAACGCGCCGGTCGCGAGCAGCATCACCAAAGTCAGCGCCGTCGCCACCTCGGGCCGACCGCGCCGACCGAGCGCCCAGATCGCGACCACGCCGGCGAGCCCGAACCCCGCAACCCCGGCGGAGGGCGCGATGCCGAGCAGCACCGCCGCCGCCGCCCCCGGAAACGTGCCGAGCGGCAGCGCATGGGCGGCGAAGGAGGCGCCGCGCAGCACCACGAAAAACCCCACCACCCCCGCCGTGACCGCGACGATGAGGCCCGCCGCCCAGGCGTTGAGCATGAAGGCGGAAAACATCTCAGCGCCGCGCCCGCGCGACGAGCCCCGCGGCGGCATAGGCAACGACGACCAGCGCCACCACGAAGAAACTCACCGGCCAGCCATGCCGCCCGCCCCAGCCGTAACTTTCATAGGCCAGCGCGATTCCGCCCCAGCTCGCGCCGATGCCGATCGCCGCCGCCAGCGCCACCGCCCCCGGCAGGGTGCGCGCCGCCCGCAGCCCCGCCGAAGCCGGGCCGATCAGCAGCGCGGTCGCCAGCACCGCCCCCACACTCATCGCCGCGAGCCCCACCGCCAGCGCCAGCACGGCGAGATGCGCGAACCCGACGAGCTGCACCCGAACCCCCCGGCTCGCCGCGAGATCGGGGCCGATCGCGATCAGCGCCAGCGGCCGCGCCAGGGCGGCCATCGCCGCCAGCGCCGCCGCCGCGCAGAGGGCGGCCGGCAGCACCATCCCCGGCGGGATCGCGAACATCGAGCCGAACATCACAGTGCTCGCCGCACCGCCGGCGCCGCTCATCGTCGCGTCGAGATACAGGAACAGCGCCGCAAGCCCGAGCCCGGCGCCCAGCACCACGCCGCTCGCCAGATCCCGCTCGGCGATCCGCCGCCCGCCGGCCAGCGCCATCGCCGCCGCCCCGGCCAGCGCCATCGCCACGAAGCCGGCGAGCGGGCGGATGCCGAACAGCAGCGCCGCCGCCCCACCCGCGCCGGAAATATCGCCCAGCGCATGCCCGGCGAAGGCCTGCCCCCGCAGCACGGTAAACACGCCGACCACGGCGGACACCAGGGCGGCGGCAAAACTCACCGCCAGCGCCACGCCGACCGGCCCGAGCGCGAACCATCCCGCCCCGGTCATGACCCGCACTTAGGGAATGCGGACGACATGCATCGCATCCTCGCCATGCGCGTGATCATGGTCATGGTCGTGCGGCCCGCCGCCGGCGGCAACCACCAGCACCCTCCCATGCACGCGCAGCACGTCGATATGCGCGCCATACAGCGCGCTCAGCACCGCGCCGCGCACCACCTCCGCCACCGTGCCAGCCACCGCGCGCCCCTCGGCGACATAGACGATGCGGTCCATAGCCGGCAGCAGCGGGTTCATGTCATGCGCCGACATCAGCACCGCCACCTTCGCCTCGCGGGCGAGACGGGCGAGGAGTGACACCACCTCGGCGGTACTGCGCAGATCGAGACTGGCCAGCGGCTCGTCGAGCAGCAGCACGTCGGGGCGGCGGATCAGCGCATGGGCGATCATCACCCGCTGCTGCTGCCCGCCCGAGAGGTCGCCCACCCTGCGATCGGCGAAGCCGGTAGCACCCACCGCGTCGATCATCTCATCCACCAGCGCGCGGCGGCGGCGCGAGGGCAGCGGAATGCCGAGCCGGTGCCCGTCCAGCCCGAGCGCGATCACGTCGCGCGCGCGCACCGGCATGAACCGGTCGAGCGCGATGCTCTGCGGCACATAACCCACCTGCCCGCGCCCGCCGATCGTCACGCGCCCGTCCAGCAGCGGCACGAGGCCGAGGATCGCGCGCAGCAGCGTCGTCTTGCCCGAGCCGTTCGGCCCGATCAGCCCGGCGAAACTCCCCGGCGCGAGGCTGAACCCCACCCCCGACAGCACCGCCCGCCCGCCATGGCCGACCGCGACACCCTCCAGCGCGAGCGCGTCCCCGCTCACCTCGCCCCCCTCACCTCGCCAGCCACGAGCGCGCTGGTGGAGGTGCCATGCGCAACCGCCCCGGTCACCGCCGCGGTCTCCGCCAGCATCCAGCCGCCGAAATGGAACCCCGCCGGCATCGTCTCATACAGCGCGACCACCGGCACCTGAGCCGCCCGCGCGGCATCGAGCATCGCCCGCGTCAGCGGGCCGATCACCTGCCGGTTATAGCCGAGAAACGACACTTCCCGCCGGCGCAGCAGCTTCTCCTGCACGGCGATGTCCTGCGGCGCGGGATCGGTGCCGTTCATCACCGCCGCCTGCAGGCTCCAGGGTGTGGCGACCGCGATGCCCATCGCCCGGAACAGGTCATTGCCCACCGGTTCGGTCACCGCCGCGCGGATGCCGGCATGCTGCGCCCGGAACGCGCCGATCGCCGCCCGCCACGGGGCGAGCGAGGCCTCGAACGCGGCGAGGTTCCGCCGATAGACGGCCGCCCCCGCCGGGTCGATCGCCGCCAGCGCCTGCGCGATCGCCGCCGCCACTTTCGGCATCGCCGCCGGATCGTACCAGATGTGCGGGTTGCGCGTCGCATCCGGCAGGCCGAGCACGTCCTGTGCGGCGATCACATGCCGCCCCCGCGCGCTGCCCGCCGTCGCGCGGATGATCCGCCGCGCCCAGGAATCGTAACCAAGCCCGTTGAGCACCACGAGCCGCGCTGCGGCGATTCGCCGCGCCACCGCCGGGCTCGCCTCGAAGCCGTGCGGATCGGCGTTCGGATTGGTCTCGATGGCGGCAACCTCGACCCGGTCGCCACCGATCGCGGCGATCACGTCGGCATACTGGCTCTCGATCCCCACCGCCGGGATGCGACCGGCGGCGCGGGCGATCCACGGCGCCGCCACCAGCCCGGCCAGAAGTCCCCGCCGTTTCGCCATGTCCCCCGGTCCTCCTGCGCCCCTTCGCCAGAAATGATATGTTATATCATTCCACCGGTCCACTCCCCCCTGCCCGCACCTGACGGGCTGGTGTAGGCTGATCGCCCGCCAGAGAAGGACCCGCGCCATGCCTCATGTCATTATCAAGCTCTATGCCGGCCGCAGCGAGGCGCAGAAGCACCAGATCGCCGAGGCGGTCGCGCAGGCGGTGATGGCCTCGGCGGGGAGCAGCGAGGCTGCGGTGTCGGTCAGTATCGAAGACGTCGATCCCGAGCACTGGAACGAGAAAGTTTTCGAGCCGGACATTCGCTCCAGGGCGGAGACGCTCTACAAGAAGCCTGGCTACGAGCCGAAATGAGAGCCGCCGCCGCCGGACTCGCCCTGCCCTTGCTGGTGGCGGGCTGCGCGCGGCCGGCGGCGGTGACGGTCTGCTCCGGCGCGCGGATCGTGGCACGCACCGATTCCGAAGGCGGCGCGTTCGACGGCATGTCGCATTCCGGCACGCTAGTGGTGCTGCGCAATCCGGGGCCGGCGCCCTGCACCCTGCCCGGCCTGCCGCGCCTCGTCTTTCTCGATGCCGCGGATCACGAACTGCCGGTTGCCCGCCGCCCACCCGTCGGGATGCACCCCGGCCCCGTGGTGCTGCCGGTCCGCCTTGAGGCGGGCGCTGCGGCGACGACCGCGCTGCGCTGGGTGGCCGATCCGGTCTACACCCGCAATGCCTGCATGAAGGTGGCCGCATTGCGCATCGCCTGGCCGGGCGGCGAGACGACCCTCCCGCTCGCCGCGACGATCTGTGGCCCGAAAGGTGCGGCGGCGGGCATCGCCCAGAGCCCGCTCGCCCTCGCCGGAGAAAAAACAATCAGCGGATCAGGATCGCCCGGAAATCGTTGACATTGGTGCGGGTCGGCCCGGTCACCACGAGGTCGCCGAGCGGGGCGAACAGGCCGTAGCCGTCATTGTCGGCCAGACGTGCCGCGGGATCGAGGCCGATCGCCCGGGCGCGGGCCAGCGTGTCCGGCGCGAGCACGGCTCCGGCATTGTCCTCGGTGCCGTCGATCCCGTCGGTATCCCCGGCAATGGCGTGAATCCCCGGCGCCCCGCCGAGGGCGACCGCGAGACCGGCGAGGAACTCCAGATTCCGCCCGCCGCGCCCGCCGCCGCGCACCGTCACCGTCGTCTCCCCGCCCGAAACCAGCACACAGGGCGGCGCGAGCGGCGCGCCATGCGCGGCACAGCTCCGCGCCATGCCGGCCATCACCGCCGCCACCTCGCGCGCCTCGCCCTCGATCGCATCGCCGAGGATCAGCGGCGTCACCCCGGCCGCGCGGGCGACCGCGGCCGCCGCCTCCAGCGAGGCGAAGGGGGTGGCGATCATGATTTCGCGGGCGCGGGCAAAGGCCGGATCGCCGGGCTTCGGCGTCTCCGCCTCCGGCCGCGCCAGCCACGCGGCAACCGGTTCCGGCACCGCGATCCCGGCGCGGCGCAGGATCGCCCGCGCATCCTCCGCCGTGGTCGCGTCCGGCACGGTCGGCCCCGAGCCGATCACCGAGGGATCGTCGCCCGGCACGTCGGAAATCATCAGGGTCACGATCGCCGCCGGCGCCGCCGCGGCGGCGAGCCGCCCGCCCTTGATCGCCGAGAGATGCTTGCGCACGCAGTTCATCGCCTGGATGTTCGCACCGCTCTTCAGCAGGGCGCGGTTCACCGCCTGCT
>JAJZFF010000398.1 GCA_021805485.1 Pseudomonadota bacterium | reverse complement strand
CGAGGCGAACATCGAAGCCGCGTAGAACAGTTTCCACCCCAGCGCGGCGGCGAGAAAGCCGGACAGGCCGCCAAGGGTGCGCACCGCCAGCGCGGCGAGCGAGGAAAGCAGCGCATACTGGCTGGCGGCGTGGGACGGGGAGCAGAGGCTGGACAGGAACGCGAGGAACGCCGCATCCGCCAGGCCCTCGGCCAGCGCCTCGCTCATCGTGGTCAGGAACAGCACATGGCGTTCGCCGGCGGCGTAGGCCAGCACGAGGTACATGGCCATCGCCGCCATCTGCACGAAGCCGGTGATGACCAGCGCGCGGCGGATGCCGAGTCGCGCCACCAGCCAGCCTCCGAGCGTGATGCCGGCCAGCGTCGCCGCCAGTGAGATCGGCCCGTTGGCCACCGCGACCGCGGCGCGATCGAAGCCGAGCGCGCGATAGAACGGTGCCAGCATGATCCCGGCCAGCGCCTCGCCGAGCTTGAACAGCGCCACAAAGGCCAGGATCGCCGCGGCGTTCGGCCGCCGCAGCAGCTCCCGCAAGGGCGCGGCCACGGCCAGGCGGAGCTGGGCCAGCAGCCCCCGCTCCCGCCCGAGCGGCGGCGGTGGCGGCTCCGGCGCGGCCAGGGTGGCGAGCAGACCGAGGCCAGCGAGGCCGGCCATCACCAGCAGCGCGCCATGCCAGCCGAGCGTGTCGGCCAGCTTGATCGCGGCCGCGCCCGAAATCAGCAGCGCCAGCCGGTAGCCCCAGACATAGGCGGCCAGCGCCGCTCCCTGCAGCGAAGGCGGGAATATCTCGATCCGCCAGGCATCGACGACGATGTCCTGGCTGGCCGACAGGAAGGCGACGCCCATGGCCGCGACGACGGTGACCAGCGGGGCGTGCCGGGGATCCGACAGCGCCAGGACCACGCATGCGGCGGCGAGCGCCGGCTGCACCGCGGCAAGCCAGCCGCGACGGCGGCCGAGGCGGCGCAGTCCGCCTGGCGGCGGGAACCGGTCGAGGGCGGGAGCCCAGAGGAATTTCAGGGTGTAGGCCAGCCCGATCGAGGCTGAGAGGCCGATCGCGCCGAGCGAAAGGCCGGTCTCGCTCATCCATTGGCGCAGCGTGAAGCCGGAGAGCGGCAGCGGCAGGCCACAGGCAAAACCCAGCGCCGCCATCAGCCAAAGCTGACGCCGGAAGCCTGGATGTCCCGGGTCGGTCGGCAGGAGGGGCAAGATGCGACTGCCCGGCAAGCGGCGCTTGCGGGCAGTCGCGCGTCGAGCTGGCTACTTCGTGGTGCCGGCAGCCGGCGCGGCCGGAGCGGCGGCGGGAGCGGTTGCGGCGCCCTTCTTCGTGCTCATCTTCTTCTTGTGGGTCTTCTTCTTCTGGTGCTGCCGCTCCTGCTTCTCAACCTGGTTGGCAGGCGTCGTCGTGTCCTGGGCGACCTGGAACGGGGCAGCCACGGTCGCGGCGAGCACCGGCGCGCCGCCGGGGAGCAGCAGTCCGGCGACTACGGCCGCCAGGGCCAGCGAGCGGCTTGTGATACGCATGCGAATCTCCATCGAGTTTCTGGTCGGGGGGCAGGCACAAGCGTCACGCGCCGGCGGGGATCGCCTGTCATGAACTTGCGAAAACATCTTCTAGGGCATTGATTACCTATTCCGCAACACCCAGCACCGCAAAGCCACGATGCTGCCGCGATTGCGTTGCAGATCGGTCACGCCGCGGCTTCGCTGCCCTGCCGCTCGGCGCGTTTGCGCGCGTGCGGATCGAGATGGCGCTTGCGCAGGCGCACGGCGCGCGGCGTCACCTCGACCAGTTCGTCGTCCTCGACATAGGCGATGGCCTGTTCGAGCGCGAGTCGGCGGGGCGGGATCAGCAGCATCGCGTCGTCCTTGCCGGCGGCGCGAATATTCGTGAGCTTCTTTTCCTTGATCGGATTGACGTCGAGATCCGAGTCGCGGCTGTGCTCGCCGATGATCATGCCGACATAGACGCGTTCGCCGGGATCGATGAACAGCACGCCGCGCTCCTGCAGATAGAAGAGCGCGTAGTGGACCGATTCGCCGTCCGCGTTCGAGATCAGCACGCCGTTGCGGCGCCCCTCGATCGGTCCCTTCCATGGCCCGTAGCCGGCGAACAGCCGGTTCATCACCCCGGAGCCGCGCGTGTCGGTGAGGAATTCGCCGTGATAGCCGATCAGGCCCCTGCTCGGCATGAGGAACGCGAGCCGCACCTTGCCGCCACCGGAGGGTCGCATGTCACGCAATTCAGCCTTGCGCCGGCTGAGTTTCTCGACGACGACGCCGGCGTAGGGCTCGTCGACATCGACGAGCACCTCCTCCATCGGCTCCTCGCGCGCGCCGGTCTCCGCGTTGGTACGGGTCAGCACGCGCGGGCGGCCGATGGCGAGCTCGAAGCCTTCGCGGCGCATGGTCTCGATCAGCACGCCAAGCTGCAGCTCGCCCCGACCGGCGACCTCGAACGCGTCCATCTCGCTGCTCTCGGAAATGCGGATGGCAACGTTGCCCTCCGCCTCGCGCAGCAAGCGGTCGCGAATCTGGCGTGACGTCACCTTCTTGCCGTCGCGTCCGGCGAGCGGGCCGTCATTGACGCGGAAGGTCATCGCCAGCGTCGGCGGATCGACCGGGATCGCCGGCAGCGGTCCGGCCAGTTCGGGCGCGCCGACCGTGTCGGGAACGGTGGCCTCGGCGAGGCCGGCCACGGCGATGATGTCACCGGCCTCGGCCTCCTCCACCGCCACGCGCTCGAGGCCGCGGAAGGCGAGCAGCTTGGTCAGCCGCGACGTCTCCACCGTGGAGCCATCGCCGCGCAGCACTTTCACCGGCATGTTCAGCCGCGCCCGGCCCTGCTCGACCCGTCCGGTGAGCACTCGGCCAAGGAAATTGTCGTATTCGAGAATGCTCGCCACCATCGCGAACGGCGCCTCGGCATCGAGCGCCGGCGCCTTCACGTGCGAGAGAACGAGCTCGAACAGCGCCGAAAGGTCCTGGCGCGGCCCGTCGAGCGCCAGATCCGCCCAGCCCTGCCGGCCGGAGGCATAGAGCAGCGGGAAATCGAGCTGGCTGTCGTCGGCGCCGAGCGCGGCGAAGAGATCGAACACCTCGGTCGCCACCTCGTCGGAACGGGCGTCCGAGCGGTCCACCTTGTTGATCACGACGATCGGCTTGAGCCCGCGCGCCAGCGCCTTGCCGACCACGAACTTGGTCTGCGGCAGCACGCCCTCGGCGGCATCCACCAGCACCAGCGCGCCATCGACCATGTTCAGGATGCGCTCGACCTCGCCCCCGAAATCGGCATGGCCGGGCGTGTCGACGATGTTGATGCGCACGTCGCGCCAGACCACGGAGGCGCATTTGGCGAGGATGGTGATGCCGCGCTCGCGCTCGAGATCGTTGCGGTCGAGCGCCCGCTCGGCCACCGCCTGGTGGGCACGGAAGGCGCCCGACTGGCGGAGGAGCTGATCGACCAGCGTGGTTTTGCCGTGGTCGACATGGGCGATGATGGCGATGTTGCGAATGTCCATGGGGACCCGGATGTGATGAACACGACAAATGTCGGCGCGTTGCCCTGCCACGCGCCGTTCGGAAAAAGCCTAACTCACGCTTTGTGCGGCGCACACATAGGACATTCCGGCCCGATTTGCGAGCCGAAAACGCGGCGGGGACGATTAGATGCCGACGCGGCCGACCAGCACGAACCGGCCGGCCAGGAACCGCTGCAGCGGGCCGAGCCGGCTGAGCAGCGCGTGATCGAGAGCGCCGAGGCGCGGCCACCAGGCGGGAAAGAGACGTCCGCCGAACAGCAGGAAGAACGCGGTCCGCGCCCCGCCCGCGGTCTGCGCGGCGATCCGGTCGAGCTCCGCCTCGTTCACCTTGCGCTCGTCCTCGGTGATGTAGGGCTTGTCGGTGCCGTAGATGAACCGGGTCAGCCTGGGATGCGCGACGCCGGCGACGAGGCGGCTCTCACGGAGCTTCTGCAGCCAGGAATGCGTGTAGAGCTCGTTGACCACCAGCACGCCTCCCGGCTTGAGCACGCGGCTGGCCTCGGCGAGAGCGCGGGGAATGTCGACGTGGTGGAGAATGTCGTTGAAGAAAATGACGTCGAAACTGCCGTCGGGATAGGTCAGTCCCTCAGCCGGCATGGCATCGAACCGTATATTGGTCAGTCCGGCCCGGGCCGCGCGGGCGCGCGCGATCTCCAGCAGATCCTCCGAGAGGTCGAACGCGTCCACCTCGGCGCCCAGCCAGCGGAGCCGGATCGCGTCGTCGCCAAAGCCGCAGCCGGGGACCAGCACGCGCTTGCCAGCAAGGCCAAGCTCGCGCAACGCGTCGTAGGCACACCAATAGGCGTTCCACGGTCGGCGGATCGGCGCACGGACGACGTCGTCGTCGACCGGCTCCTCGATCTTCGCCGCATGCTGCCGCGCATAATCGCGATGGAACTCGCGTTCTCGCGCCTGCCGCGTCTCCTCGCTCATCGGTCCCCCGCTGTCGTACGCCGCCCGTCAGGTGTTTTGGAGCAGGCCGCGCAGGTCCGATTGCGGGCGCGCGCCATAATGGCCGATCACCTCGGCCGCGGCGATGCTGCCGAGGCGGCCGCAGGTCGAGAGGTCGCGCCCGGCGGTCAGGCCGGCGAGGAAGCCGGCGGCGTAGGCGTCGCCGGCCCCGGTGGTATCCACCACCCGCGCCGGCTCGGCGGCGACCCGGATCC
>JAJZFF010000501.1 GCA_021805485.1 Pseudomonadota bacterium | reverse complement strand
GAAATCGGGCGAAACCCGGGCGTCGTAATAAATGTCGCACCGCCTGCCATCCCAGCCCGCGGCCGCCGCACCCGCCGCCGGCGCGCGGATCACCTCGTGATAGGCGAACACCCGCCGCGCCGCGCCCGCGCCCGGCACCATCTGCTGCGCAACCGCCGAGGCCGCGCCATCGGCGCCGATCACCGCCCGCGCCGCCACCGTGTGCTGCATTTCGCCGGCGCGGTAATGCACCAGCGTCCGCCCGTCCGCCGCGCGCTCGATGCGCTCGTGCCGCCCGGTCAGCCGCACCGCCCCGGCCGTTGCCGCCCGGGCGCGGAGAAACTCGTCGAACACGTCACGGTCCACCATGCCGACGAACCCGTCCCCGGCAATCGGCATCGACACCTGCCGCCCGCGCGGCGAGACGATGCGCGCCCCCCGCGCGCGGGCCACCAGCAGGTGATCGGGGATGTCGAACTCATGGATCAGCCGCGGCGGCACCGCGCCGCCGCAGGGCTTGATCCGCCCCGCGCGGTCGAGCAGCAGCACCGAGCGGCCGGCCCGCGCCAGCGTGGCGGCAGCCGTCGCCCCCGCCGGCCCGCCGCCGATCACCGCCACGTCATAATCCTGTATCGCGGCCATTTCACGCTCCTCCGCCGGCGAGCGCGAAGGCGCAGACCAGCATGCCGATGACATAAAGCGTCGTCCCGGTCGCGTTGTACCAGGGGGCGCGCTCGCGCGGGCGCTGAAGCAGCCTTCCCATCAGCCCAAGCTGGCACGCCAGCAGCAGCCCGACCGCGAACGCCGCGAGCCGGTGATCCCAGGCGATCATCAGCCCGATCACCACGAGCTGCGGCAGCGCCATCACCACGCAGGCGAGCCGCGCCGCCGGGGCAACGCCGAGCTGCACCGGCAATGAGCGGATGCCGCTCCGCCGATCCCCCTCGACCGACTTGAAATCGTTCAGCGTCATGATGCCGTGCGCGCCGAAACTGTAGAGCAGCGCCAGCCACAGCACCGGGGCGGAGGGCAGCGCGCCCCGCATCACCGCGGCACCGGTGAACCACGGCACCCCCTCGTAGCAGACCGCGACGGCGGCATTGCCCCACCAGCCATTGCGCTTGAGCCGCAGCGGCGGCGCGCTATAGGCCCAGGCCGCGAGCAGGGCGAACACCGCGGCGCCGAACCCCCAGCGCCCGAGCGGCACCGCCACCGCGAGCGACAGCGCGGTCCAGATCAGCGCGACGTAAAGCCCCCAGCGCCCCGGCATCCTGCCGGAGGGGATCGGCCGGTCCGGCTCGTTGATCGCATCGACATGGCGGTCGAACCAGTCATTGACCGCCTGCGAGGTGCCGCAGACCATCGGCCCCGCGAGCACCATGCCGAGCAGCAGCTCCGGCCAGCGCCCGGCCAGCGGCGCGCCGGAGGACACGGCGCCGCAGACGAAGGCCCAGATTGCGGCGAACCAGGTAACCGGCTTGAGAAGTTCGAGACAGACCCGGAAGCCGGGCAGCGATTCCGGGGCGACGCGCAGGGGAGCAAGCGTGAGGTTCGTCTCTTTCGCTGACGCCATCGCTCCCCCTTCGGCCTATCCGGGGCTGGCCGGCGCGGCATCCATCATGCCGTAGCGCCGCAGCTTCACGTAAAGGCTCTGTCGCGACAGGCCGAGCATCTCGGCCGCCGAAGCCCGGTTGTCGCCGGTAATGTCGAGCGCCGCCTCGATCGACAGCCGCTCGATCACGTCGGTCGTCTCGCGGACGATATCCTTGAGCGACACCCGGCCGATCAGTTCGCTGATCTGCTCGAGGGAGCGCGGCACTGTCCGCGCCGCGGCAGGGCGCATGAGTTCGGACGTAGCCCGCCCGGCGACGTTGCGAATCGCAAAGCCGAAGCAGGGCTTGCCGTCGCTGACCAGCGAAACGGCCGAGATTTCGACATCGATTTCGGCGCCGAACTCGTCGCGCAATGTCGTCGGATAGAGGCGAACCGAGCCGTTCTGCCGCAAATTGGCTGTCACCACCGGCAGGTCGACGCCAGGTCGGCCGAGCCACTGGTCCAGCGAAAGCCCAACCACCTGCTCGGGAGATGCCGCCTGCACCATCTCGGCGAAGGCCGCATTCGCCGCGATCACCCGCCCGTCATGCCCGGCGACGACGAACCCGTCCGGCGCGTTGTCGATCAGTTTGAGCAGGTTCGCCTTGCCAGCGGGCAGCACGTCCTGCCGATCCGGGAGTTTCACCGGCGAAAGCCGGATGAGGAAATTCAGTCCGCTGCCCTGGCGGATCACAAAGGCCGAGAGGCCGACGGGTTCCTTCTGCCCGAGCAGGCCGATCGGCGTGTCATCGGCGCGGCCCGTCCGGCTCACGCCGCCCAGCAACCGCTCGAGCGTGGCCCGGCTGCCCGGTTCGACGACATCGGCAAATGCCCGCCCCACCAGCTTGCCCTGTCGGCGAAACATCTGCTGTGCCGCCGGGTTGGCCTCGACCACACGCTGCGTTGCGCCATCGAGCACCAGCATCGGCTCCGACGATTGCTGAAAGAGAATCCGATAGCGCGTCTCGACATGGCGCAGCCGCGAAAAATCCCGCTCCAGTGACTGCTGCACGTCGATCAACCGCTGCTGCAGTGTCGCGATGGTCCTGAGGTCGCGGCCGAAGGCGACGATGCTGCCCTTCTCGCCGATCGCCATGGCCGAAAACAGCACCGGCACGTCCCTGCCATCCCGCCCGGGACAATTCACGTGCCGGTCCGTGGCAAGCGCCTGATCCGCAGGAGCCTCGCCCGCCGCGCTCAGCATCGCGACCACCTTGTCACGACTTTCCGACGTCACGGTCTCCACCCAGGGCCGCCCGACCCAGTCGGAAATCTCGGCGAATTCCCGCGCAAGCGCCGTATTTTGAACCGCGATGTCACGGATCACACCCTTCCGGTCGACGATGAGGGCGATGTCCGCCATCGTCGCGATCACCATCCCGACAATGTCCGCACTCATGCCGACGAGCCATTTGCCGGGCGATTTGAAGGCTTTCATCTCGGACCACTCTTTCAGGAATTCGTTTAAATATTCGAGACGTCTGAAGTATCCTCCCTAGTGTCAACTTTCAACTACCCCGATCGTCAACGCGTAGTGACATGCGTCTAGTTCGGGCGTTGTCTCAACGCCGTGCGGCCGTCCGGTTGAGATCCAGCCGGCTTGCCTGGCGCAGCGCGTCCTGTGCGTCGACGGCCATCGAGTCGGCCCCCACGAACTGGCAGCGTTCCGGATAATCGAGAAAGACCTTGCCGCCGACCATGACGTGGAGAGCCGGATTTGGCGCCACCGCGCGCAGCGAGCGGATGATGGCCGGCAGCCCTTTCAACCAGCGGTCAGCTGTCACCGAAAGGCCGATCACGTCGAACCAGTTGCGCCGCGCGATTGCCAACAGAACCGTCCGCGTGCTGCGCGGCTCGGTACTCACCAGCCACCCGGTGCGGCGGAACACATCGGCCAGCACCGCAATCCCGAATGTGTGCTGCTCGCCTGGCGCCGCCGCGAACAAGGCCTGTCCGGCCATCCGCTCCATACCGGCCGGCAGCTCTGGCGGCGGGCTGGTCTCGAGCAGGATCTGGTTCAGTCGCACCATTCCAAGCGTCACGGCGGCGAAGTCGCAGCGATCCTCCTCCCACAGCACCCCGAGCCGACGGGCGGCCGGGGTGAGCAGATCGCGCAGTATCATGTCGTGATCCGCCCCACGCGCGGCGAACTGCTCGATCAGCACATGGGCGCGGCTGAGATCGTCCATCAGGATGCAGCCGAGAAACTGCTCGACCTCCCGCGCCGAAGGCTTGACCAGACTGACATCGACCCAGACGGGCAAGGGCAGATGGCTGGCGATGACGCGCGGCAGAACCTGCTGCCGCAGCACACGATCCAGCAGGTCCGACCAGGGAGGGAAGTATGTTTGCGGCTGACGCCGAAGGGCGTTCCGGTCGGCAAGGCCGCCGCTGTCGATCTGTTCGGTACCGCTCTCGGTGTCCCCGAAGTGCAAATCCAGATACGCATCTGCAGATTCACGCATCAGATACCTCCCGAACATGGGCACAGGATGGCATTAATTTTTCCCGAATGTCAATCGATATTGACGTAAATATAGATTGACATTCGGAGCGGCCGGACGCTAGCCTTTCAATTGTCGCTATGACGCGACCGAGGAAATTCCGATGATTCGGCTTGATAAAATGAAATCTGGCCATCGCTGCCCCCAGCGGGCTGGCTGGGTAGCGCCCGCACGATAGCGGACCACTGCCTGCCGGCTTCCTTTTCGTTGTGGATCGAACGCTTCTCGAGAGGGCATGTCAAGTGGACTTTACACGCATCATCGACCGTCTGGTCGCCCCCGTGAATTGCTGCCCGTGGCAGGGCCACGCCTACGGCATCTCGGCGCAGGCCCATCCCGCGCCCCGGCGCGGCACGCGGCGCTCGCCCTATCTCTACAGCGTCGAAGAGCGGCGGCGGCGGGATTCGACGCCCTGGACCACGGTGCAGGCCATCCTCGCGCCGCTCCAGTTCGCCGTCTTCCTGATCAGCGTCTGCCTCGTGCTGCGCTATCTCGCCACCGGCGAGGGCCTGGCCATCGCCACCGCCTCCATCCTCGCCAAGACCGCGATCCTGTTCACCATCATGATCACCGGCGCGATCTGGGAAAACGCGGTCTTCGGCCAGTATCTCTTCGCCCCGGCCTTCTTCTGGGAAGACGTGTTCAGC
>JAJZFF010000144.1 GCA_021805485.1 Pseudomonadota bacterium | reverse complement strand
GCCGATATTCTCGGCGATGGTGAGCGGCGGATAGAGCGCGTAGCCCTCGAACGCCATGGCCACGCCGCGGCGCGCCGGGGGCAGCGTGTCGATCCGTCTGCCGGCCAGATTGATCGTGCCGTGGCTTACCGTTTCGAACCCGGCAACCATGCGCAGCGTCGAGGTCTTGCCGCAGCCGGACGAACCGAGCAGCGCGATGATCTCACCGTCCGCGATGTCGAGATTCATGGTGCGGACGGCGTGGACCGGATGGCGCGAGCCCTCACCGTAGATCTTGTCGACGTTTTCGAGAACGAGACTCATGCGCTCACCTCCTCGGCCACCGACGATGTCGCGACCGCGAGGCCGCTCGCCGCGTCGAACAACGTGCCCGCGCCGGGGGCAATGCCGACATGAAGCTCCGTCGCAGCAGGTGCGGCGGCCTCGCTCGCCACCAGTTCGGTGCCGTCGGAGAGGCGCAACAGGACGATCTGCCGCTCGTTCATCGGCGTCACCGCGAGCACGCGGGCCGGCACGCGGCCAGGGCTGCCCGCGTCGTGCAGCGTTACCGCCTCGGGGCGGACTCCGAAAACCGGCTCGGCGGGGGATGCCGCGGCAAAACCGAAAGCAAGACCCGCGACGTTCACCCGGCAGCCGCCGCCGGCAGCCACCCCGCGCGCGGGGATCAGGTTCATAGGCGGATCGCCGAACAGCCGCGCGACCGCGATCGTCGCCGGATTGTCATAGACCTCCGCCGCCGGCGCGCACTGCACGATAGTGCCATCGAGCAGCACGGCGACGCGCTCGCCCATCGCCATCGCCTCGCGGAAATCCTGCGTCACATAGACCGAAGCCGTTTCGCGAGCGGCAAGCAGCCGCGGCAGTTCTATACGCATCTCATACCGCAGCTTGGCATCGACGTTGCGGAGCGGATCGTCGAACAGGATCAGCCGCGGCTCACCCACCAGCGCGCGGGCCAGCGCCGTGCGCTGCTTCTGCCCGTTGGAAAGGGCGCGCGGCGCATGGTCCAGCACATGGCCGATGCGCAGCAATTCCGCCACCGCGTCGACGCGCCGGACGATCTCCGCCGCATCGCGCTTCTGCGCGCGTAACGGACTCGCGATGTTTTCGCGCGCCGACATGTGCGGATAGAGCGCGAAGTTCTGGAAGGCGACGCCGATATGCCGCGCTTCCGGCGCGGCATCGGAAACATCCCGCCCCTGCAGCAGCACGCGGCCCCGCGCATTGGGCTCAAGCCCGGCGATCGCGCGGAGCATCACCGTCTTGCCGACGCCGGACGGGCCGAACAGCACGACCCGCTCGGACGGCGCGACATCGAGCGCCACATCGCGAAGTACCTCGTGCGTGCCGAACCGGACCGATAATCCTGAAACCGAAAGCGCGCTCATCCCTTCACCGCCCCGAGGCTCAACCCCTCGACCAGCCAGCGCTGCGCGTAGAGCGCGATCGCGAAGGTTGGAATGATTGATAGCACGACAGCCGCCGCGATCTGACCGTATTGAATGCCGGACGCGGTGACGAAGGCGAGCGCTCCGACCGTGACCGGTTGTTTCGACCCGGACGCCAGCACCAGCGCGAAGATGAAGTTGTTCCAGGCGAAGATGAACGAGAGCAGGCCCGCCGCGGCGATACCGGGTCCTGCCAGCGGCACCGCAATCTTGACGAAGCCGCGGAACCAGGAATGCCCGTCCACGCGGTAAGCGTTCTCGATGTCCGGACTGACATCCTCGAAATAGCCGCGCACGATCCAGAGGATCAGCGGCAGGGTGATGAGCTGGTAGATCCAGATCAGCCCGACATAGGTATTGTCGAGGCCGATCTGCTGGAACTCGAGCGAGAGCGGCAGAAGCACAAGCAGCGGCGGTGCGAATTTGAGCGAGAGCAGCGTGAAGGCCATGTCCTCTCCGAGGCGGAACTTGAAACGCGCGAAGGCATAGGCCGCGGGAACGCCGAGGACGAGCGCGAGCACCACCGAACAGGACGACAGCAGGAACGAGTTGAACAGGTTGTGCATGAAGGCGATGTTCAACTGGCCAACGGAGGTGCTGAGCCGGCCGGTGATCAGCGCGATGTAGTTCGAGAGCGTCGGGCTGAAGACCAGCTTCGGCGGCAGCGACAGGATCTGCGAATTCGTCTGCAACGACATGACCGCGATCCAGAAGATCGGAAACATGAAGAACAGGACGATAAGCGTGAGGGCGGCGCCACGAAGCAGCCGCAGGGAGCGGTCATGCACCGGCATGGTTCCTTTCCCGCATCTTGTGCCATTGATTGACGAAGAGCTTTGAGAGCACGAAGGTGATGGCCCACAATACCATCAGAATCGCAGCCGAGCGGCCGACATTCGTATTTTGGTAGAAATCGACATAGGCGCGTACCTGGAAGACCATCAGCGCATTGCCGGGTCCGCCCTGCGTCATGCCATAGACGATCGAGAATTCCTGGATGGCCGAAAGCAGGCGGAAGAGTGTTGCGGTGATGATGTAGGGCATCAGCATCGGCAGCGTGATCCGGAAGAAGACGAAGCGCGCGGGCACGCCGTCCAGCCGGGCGGCCTCGAAAGGCTGGGTCGGCAGCGAACGCAGCCCGGCAAGTAGCAGGATCATGATGAACGGGGTGTTCACCCAGATGTCGATCAGCACGACGCTGAACATGGCCGTGCTCGGGTCGGACGCCCAGCGGAAACTGGTGAACCCGAGCCCGTTGACGATCCAGGCATAGACACCGAAGTTCGGGTTGGTCATCAGCTTCCAGATCAGCGAGGCGATGACCGGCGCTACCATCAGGGGCAGCAGGAGCGCGACCGAGATGATATTGTTGATGCGGGTGCGCTCACGCAGGAGCATCGCGATCCCGAGGCCGAGCAGCAGTTCGAGAATGACGCTCGCACCCATGTAGATCATCGAGACCGCGATGGTGTGCAGGAAGCCGGAACTCGTGAATAAATCTATGTAATTGCCGATCCCGACGAAATGTCGGCCCGCCGGAAACGCCATGTTGTAGGCTTCAAGGCTGTAATACGCTGCCGTGAAGAACGGTACGAGAATGCCAATGCAGACGAGCAGCGCCGGCAGGCTGAGCAGATAGGGCAGCACCGTGCCGCGCCGGGTGGCACGGACGGGATGTGTCTGCCTATCAAGGACGGTCTCGGACATCGAGTTCTGTTCCGCTTGAGAATAGGGAGTGGCGCGGCACGAGGGGAGCCGTGATCATGCCGCGCCGACGCCTTCAGATTCCGGCGCTCTTCATTTCGTGATCGATATGTGCTGCCAGTTTGTCGAGACCCTCGTCAACGCTGACCTCCTTGGCGACCATGCGCTGCAGCGCCGCCGCCCACTCGGTGGTGACGTTGAAGAAGAGCGGCTGCGGGGTGAAGTAGATCTTTGCACCAGGCAGCGATTTTTCGAATGCGCTGTAGAAGCCGGGATAGTTCTTGTCGAGCCGCGCCTTGAATGCGGGGTCCTTCCAGGTGGTTTCGCGCACAGGGTCGACAAGCTGCTTCTTGACGCCGCCAAAGATCCCGAAATTCTTGCCGCTCGCCCACTGGATGAAATACCAGGCGGCGTCCTTTTCGTGCGAGAAGCTGCTCATGGCCAGAGACCAGATCCAGACATTCGACGTGGAGTGGTCCATTTTCGGATTCGGAACGAACGGTGCGTAACCGATATGCCCGGACTCCTTGTTGCCCGGACCGTTCTCGAAGAAGCCGATGATATTGGCATCGTAGATCATGCCGCAGCGGCCGGCGCCGAGATCCTGAGCGACTTCGTACCACGTATAGGTGGCCCAGTTCTTCGGCCCGCATTTCTGGATCATTTCGACCCAGAGCTTGTTCATCTCCTTGCTCTGCGCCGAATTGACAACGGATTTTATGCCCTGTGCGGAAACGTCGAAATCCTTCGCGCCATAATTGGTGTAGGCCGAAAGATAACCGGGATGGATCGTTGCCCAGGACCGACTGCCGCGCACGGAAACACCGTAGGCGCCACCGGCGTCCTTGGTAATCTTTGTGCCGATCTCGATCATGTCCGGCAGGTTCTTCGGTGGTTCCAGCTTGAGCTTGTCGAAGATACGCTTGTTGTAGCTGATGTTGTAGAGTTCGAAGCCCAGCGGCATTGCCCATTGCTTGGCGTTCTTGCTGCCCAGGGCCTCACCCGGCTTGCCGGACCACGCATCCGATTTGCGGAGATTCTCGATAATTCCGTTGAAATCATAATTTGGTGCGGTCTTCGACGAGTCCTTGAGGTATTCGTTCATGTCGACCAGCCAGCGTGCCGGGCCATATTGCCAGGTCTGGTAGGCGCCGGTCATCAGCACGTCGTAGCGGTTTGAATGCGAGGAGAGCGCCGCGGTCACCTTGTCAAAGTACACGTCTTCCGGAAAGATGTCGTATTCCACATCAATCCCGGTCATCGCCTTGAAATGAGCGAGATCGGCGATCATCGCGTCGGCATAGGGATGCTTGTTGAGAAGAAGGCGCAGCTTCTTACCCTTGTGGGCCTGCCAGTTGAAGTCCGCGGCCATCGCCTGCGTGACTGCCCCGCCGAGGGCGAAATTCACGGCGGCGGCACCGACGCCAAGCGCGCCCGCACGACGCGCAAAATCGCGACGCGAGATATTGCCGTTCACGAAATCGGCTGCCAGATCCTTGATCTTGTCGGTCATTGGTCCTCCCATTCTCTGGTTTGGTCCTCGGCGGCGTCCGGCGACGACATGTCGTCGGCAA
>JAJZFF010000235.1 GCA_021805485.1 Pseudomonadota bacterium | reverse complement strand
GAACCGGGTTTCCCGCGATCCGGCGGGGCCCCGCCCGGCCGGAATTCGAGCCAGCGGCATGCACGCCGCTGGCTCTTTTTTGATGCGGAACGCATCCGGATGTCTCCCGGGGCAGGCGCATCGTGGATCTGAATCGGCGAGCGGTCTTCTGCGGCAAGGGAATTTCACGAAGCTGGGGAGTGCCGCGGCTACCGGTTTGGAGCACCATCCGATCCATCCGGATCGGATGTAGTGCTCTATGATATTGATAATTAGAGCATCTTTATCCGATCAGATGACTCCATCTGATCGGATGATGCTCTAGCCGGGCGCGCGGAGAATGCGGGCACGGTAGGCGGCGCGGATATGGGCGCGGGCCTCGCGCTCGGCGCCGGCGGAATCCCGCGCGGCGATCCGCTCGACGACCGCGCGGTGCTCCGCGACGGAGTCGGCTCCGCGCCCCTGGACCGCGAGGGTGGTGCCACCCAGCAGGGCGAGCGAGAGGCGCATGCTTTCGAGCATTCCGTTGAGGTAGCGGTTGCGCGCCGCGTTCCGGATCTGCCGGTGAAAGATGCGGTTGTTGGCCGCCAGCTCCTCGGGCCGGTCGACCAGCGCCGCATCGCGCTCGACGAGGGCGGCCAGAAGCGAAATCTCCGCCTCGGTCGCGTGAAGCGCGGCGAGGCGCGCGGCGGTTCCTTCCAGGACCTCGCGCATTTCATAAAGCTCCGCCAGCTGGGTATCGTCGAGTGTCGCCACGATCGCGCCGTGATGGGGTTCGTGGACGACAAGACCCTGATGCTCGAGGCGCTTCAGCGCCTCGCGGACCGGCGTACGGCTGATCCCGAAGCGGCGCGCGAGTTCGACCTCGCGGAGCCGGGCGCCGGGCGCGAACTCGCCGCCCTCGATGGCCGAGAGCAGGCTTTCATAGGCATCCAGGGAACTCGGCCGGCCGGCGGCCTTTGCGCCGGCCGGTTCCGTCCCACCCAGCTCGTGCTCACCGGCAGGCGTCATCCCGCACTCATACGCGACCGTGGTGAGGCCTCCAAGCCTGGCCCGCCGCCTTCCGCATCATGCGTGGGGGGCGGCGTCCCGCGTCGCGATGCGCTGGATGGTGGGCGGCGCGGCGGGCAGCGCCACGCCCGGCGTTGCCAGTTCGACACGTTTCAGGGCCTGCCGCGCCGCGAGCCGGTCCGGATGGCGCGGCGGCTTCCTGTGCGCGAGGATATAGGCGTAGGCATTGGCGCCGGGCGGAAACGGATGACCCGGGCCGAGCGCGGTGCGCCCCGGCGGAACGGGAGGGTCGAGCGGAATGTCGAACCGCCGGTTCACCTCGGCAAGCCGTGCGCCTTCCAGGGGGGCGATGCCGAGCATCGGGCCGATCCGCGCAATGATCCGCCCGACCGCCGGCGCGGCGACATAGCCGCCGGTGGTGAAGCCGTGCGAAAATCCGGCCATCTTCTTCGTCGGCCTCGGATGGATCACCAGCACGTAGATGACGTAGCGCGGATCGTCGGCCGGAAACACCGCCATGAAGGACGAGTTGTTGAGATGGTTCCGATAGCGGCCATCCCGGCCGACGACCTGCGCCGTGCCGGTCTTGCCGCCGACGCGATATCCCTTCACCCGCGCGTAGACGCCGGTTCCCGACAGCACGACGCCCCGCATCAGCCGCCTCATCGTTTCCGATACGCCCGGCCGCATGACCCGGACGCCCGTGCGCGGCGGCGCGCCGGGCCGGCGCGCGAGCAGCGTCGGGCGGAAGAGGATGCCGCCGTTCACGTCCGCGACCACGGCATTGACCAGCGTCAGCGGCGCCATGGCGATGCCGTTGCCGAAGCTCACCGTCATCGTCGTCAGCAGCTTCCAGGTATCGGCGGGATGCCAGATCGGCGGCTGGGCGCCGGTCATCTGGATCGGCGGCGGCTTGAAGAATCCCATCTTGCGCAGCCAGGCGCGCTGCAGTTTCGGCCCGAGGATGGTCGCGATCCGCGAGGCCCCGATATTCGACGAATACGCGAGGATCGACGGCATCGCCAGCCAGCGGTGCACCGGCTCGTAATCGGTGATCGCGAAACCGTTCATGACGAGCGGATGGGTCGTGTTGAACTTGTCCCAGTAATGCATCAGCCCCGATTGCAGCGCCGCCGGCAGGGTCATCAGCTTCATCACGCTGCCCGGCTCGTAGTCGCCCGAGATGCACCGGTCGAACAGGGCGCCGGTCGGCGCGTCATGGTAATCGTTGGCGTCGTAATCGGGCAGGCTGACCATGGCGACGATCCGCCCGGTCATCGATTCCACGAGTCCGCAGGCGCCGCGTGCCTTGTAGTCGCGCATGGCGCGCGCGACCTCGTGGTGGACGATGGCCTCCACCCGCAGGTCGATCGACAGGCGCAGCGGCTGGCCCGGCTTGCCCAGCAGCCGCTTGTCGTAATAGGCCTCAACGCCGGAAAGGCCGTGCTGGCCCGGGGTGACGCCGCCCAGGATATGCGCGGCGAGATCGCTCTGCGGGTAATGTCGCTGCCAGGTTCTCTGGAAATACAGGCCGGGAATGCCGAGCCGGTTCACCGCGAGCTCCTGCGTGGCGGTGAGATGCCGGGAGATATAGACGAATCCGTAACGTTTCATGCCGAGCCGGCGCGCCGTCGATTTGACGTCCAGGCCCGCGATCTTCGTGGCCAGCGCCCTGGCATCGCGCCACGGATGGCGAATCTGGCGCGGATCGGCATAGAGCGAGGCGCCGGGCAGCGAGACGGCCAGCAGCCGCCCATTGCGATCGAGAATGGCGGCGCGGTCCGGTTCCAGGGGGCTGGTGCTCAGGTCGGGCCTGAGCGCCGAGAGCGCCGCCGGGTTCGGCGGAAGCGGATCGATGACCGTGGCATCGGTCAGCTTCACCGCGACCGCCACGAACAGCACGACGAATCCGGCGGCGCCGAGGCGCATCCGCCGCCGGAACCGGCGCGCCCAGCCGGGCGTCGCGGACTCGCCGGAAGCAGGCGGTCTCTGCATCATCGCTCACCGCGAGGTGAAGAAGTCACAATAGCCTCGCGCCCCCACGAGACCCGCGACGACCATGCAGCGACCGGCCGGCGCCCCCGGGTGTCCGGGTTCGTAAAACTGGCATACGGCGCAATCGGCGCCGCCCGGCCCGGGATGCGGCACGTAGCGGGCGCTGGCCTTCGACTGCATGTCCGCCGCGGCGAAGGAAATCGGCAGTTCCCATAACGCCCTGCCAGAGCGCCCCGGCGGCGCGGTCCCGGCATCTGCCCTCATGTTCAGCATCCTCGCGAATTCGTCCCGCGAACGGCCCCATTGCGCCCGCGCGGCGCGAGTGTAGCCCGGACACTTCAAAAACAGTCATCAAATGTATGATATTGAATAATATTCCAGGCCGGCTGCGGAAATTTCGGCGGTCCGGCCGCGCCGCGCCGGGGCGGGGAGGATCAGACCGGGCAGTTGGAGAAGGCGAGGTCGCGCGAAATCCGTTCCGCGGCGGTTCTGACCTCGGGCGCGAGCGCGGCGACGCGATCGTCATTCATGCGAACGGCCGGTGCGGTCACGCTGACGCTGGCGACGGGATGGCCCTGCCGGTCGAAGATCGGCGCCGCGACGCAGACGATGCCTTCCTCGTGCTCGGCGCGGTCGAACGCCACGCCGTCGCGGCGGATCCGCTCGAACTCCGCGCGCAGCCCGGCCCGCGAGGTGATGGTGCTCGGCGTATGGCGCGTCAGGGTAAGGCGGGCGAGGACATCGTCGCGCTCGGCGGCGGGAAGATGCGCGAAAATCGCCTTGCCCACGCCGGTGCAGTAGAGCGGCCCGCGCCGCCCGATCGAGGAAAACAGGCGCAGCGCCTTCGGACTTTCCCGCTTGTCGACATAGATGATCTCGACATCGTCGCGCACGGCGACGTGCACCGTCTCCTGCGTGCCGTGCCATAACGCATCGACGTGGCGGGCGGCCACCTGCCGCAGGTCGATCGAGTCCCAGGCGCGGCAGGCGAGTTCCAGCAGGCCGAGGGCCGGCCGATAGGTGCGGTCGGCCGGATGATTGCGGATCAGCCCGGCATCGGCGAGTTCGCGCAGCAGCCGGTGCAGCGTCGCCTTCGGCAGGCCGGTCCGCTCCAGCAGGGCGTTGAACCCGGCGGGCGGCTCGGCGAGGCTGACGGCGCGGAGCAGCGCCAGGGCCTTGGCAACGCTCGATGACGCTTCGTTGGCAGGAGTGTCGATCCTCATGGAGCCTTCAGCGTAGAGCGGGACGTTGCGCTGTCAATTCGCAAACCCCGCTTGGTTGCAAAAAACGGAATTTAACCGCGAAGGCTTGGAAATCCACGCGATTCTCGTCCGCATTCCGTGCCGTGGATCATTTTCAGATCCGCATTTGACAGCGGGTAACAGCCCGCTTAGCATAAATATAGAACTAAGTTCCAATATACGGAACTTCAACGGCCAACCGGCCGGCGGATCGGAACCCTGAAGGGCGCCAGTGCCGCGGCAGCGAACCTGTCGCGGGCGCCCCGAGGCGGAACCGGCCCGATAACGCCGAAGAGAGCGAGTGGAGGGGACATGAAGACCAGAACGATATTGCTTGCGGCCACGTGCATCGGCGCTGCCATGCTGACGGTCGCATCTGCGCAGGCGGCGAAGCAGACTGCCGCGCAGATGATCCTGGGAACGTCGAAGGCGGTGTGCGTGAACCCGCACCCGAGCCACGCGAAGCTGTCGAGCCTCGTGGTCGGCTTCTCCCAGTCGCAGGGCAACC
>JAJZFF010000174.1 GCA_021805485.1 Pseudomonadota bacterium | reverse complement strand
ACCTCGCCGTGCTGTTCGCCTATGCCGGCTTCGCCGCCGCCCCCCTGCTGCTCGCCGCCTTCGCCCGCTGACCGCCGCGCCTCCATCCCATTGATAAAGACGCTCTAGTGTCCCGAATCTGAAATCCATCGGATTTCAGATTCACAGTGGACACTTGAAAAAACAATAGTTTAGTGGCCTGCTTGTCCCTGAAATTCACCCACGAATTTCAGGGGCAGGACACTAGAACACCACCGTCACCTCCACCTGCCCGACCACGGCGTCCGGCTCCGCCTTCGCGCCATCCAGCGGATCGGGAATCCCGCCGCCCGGCCGGACGATATACTGAACATCCGGCGTCACGCTCAGCCAGGGCGCCACCTGCGCCGTGTAATCGAGTTCGAGATCGGTCTCCGCCCCCGGCACCGGCGCGCGCGCCCCGCCGAGCCGGTTCTCCGCCCGCACCAGCGTCGCCGCGCGCGGGCTGATCCGGTCCCACGACACCGCGACCGCCGCCGCATCATGTGGCCGCCCGCGGAACGTGCCGTCCAGCACCAGCCCCGCCTGCGCGTCGAGCGAGATCAGGTTGCGGTCCGGCGGTGCGGCGGCCACCCGCGCGAAGCCCCGCAGCCGCCGCCCGCGCGCGCCATGCCAGAGCGTCTGCGTATCCCCGGCATAGATCACGTCATCCCCCCGGTCCTGCCGCGCCGGGCCGGGATCGATGCCGACGGCCGCCAGCGCCAGGCTCTGCCCGGTCACGCTGTAGAGCAGGTCCGGCCGGCTCAGCGTGTCGTACAGCCCACCGACCAGCGCCATGCCCCGGCCGAGGCCGGGCAGGCGGTAGCGGACATCCGCCTCGCCGATCACCAGCGCCCCGGCATTCAGCGGAAAGCCGAGGCCGCCCGCATCCCGCGCCGGCGGCGCCGGCCCCTCCAGCGGTTGCCCGAGCGGATCGCCGCCGAACAGCCCCACCCGCAGCCGCAGCGCCCGCGTCGCCTGCACCGCCACCATCGCCCCCGGCCCCTCGTAGGAAAACGCCGCCCCGCCGCCCGGCAGGTTGTCCGCCATGATGTTGCGGTAGGTGAAATTGGAATTCACCAGCGCCGCCGCCGCCGGGTTCTGGTCGAAATTCTCGTCGATCCCGAACTTCCCGAGCTTCACGTGCACCGCGTCATGCGCCGCCTTCCAGCTCAGATAGGCATCGCCCAGCCGCGCCCCGCCCGGCGCCTCCTCATAGGCGAGCCCGCTCAGGCTCTGCACGTCATGGCCCGACGGTCCGCGCCCCTGCACCAGCCAGGCCGAGACATAGGCCGAAAGCCCCGGAATCCCGGCATACCGCCCCAGCGCCACCCGCGCCGACAGCGTCATCAGCGCGGCGACCGAGGTGCCCTGCCGCGCCCCGCCGCCCAGCACGTCCGAGGGCACCACCTGCTCCACCGCGCCGAGCGCGACGCCCCGCCGCGCGAGATCGGTCCGCACCCCGCCCCAGTCGCCGAACAGGTGCTTGCGCGTCCAGACCGACCCCTGCGCCGCCGCCGGGCGCGGCGCGAGACAGGTCAACACGGCAAGGCCCAGGGCGGCGGCGCGAACACGATTCGGCATGACGGTGAATTTCCGCCGTCCGGGCGGTCGCGCAACCCGTCCGCACGCGCTCGTCATCTGACGAAGCCGTGTGCCCGGCGTCACCGGACTGTCCCGAAACCTTCACCGTAGCGTCACCCACCCCGCGCCGCTTCTGCCCTAAGCAGGCGGCCAGCCACCCGCCCGCCGGGCGAATCCCGCCGCATCCCTGTGCAAAAAGGCCGAATCCATGCAGCGTTCCTCCCTCGCCATCCTCGACGACCAGTCCTTCGGCACCTTCCACTGGCGCGCCGTGTTCACCACCGGCATGGGCGTGCTCGCCGACGGCTACGACCTGTCCTCGATCGGCATCGTCCTGCCGACCGTGCTCGCCTCCTTCGGCCTGACGAAGATCGACAGCCTCGAATCCGGCCTGCTCGCCGGCTCCGCCCTGGTCGGCGCCGCCCTCGGCGCGCTGATCTTCGGCTTTCTCGGCCAGCGCGGCCGCAAGACCTTCTACGGGCTCGACGTCGCGCTGATGGCGATCGCGGCGGTCGCCCAGGCCTTCGCCCCCAACCTCGCCTGGCTGATCGCGATCCGCTTCATCCTCGGCATCGGCGTCGGCGCCGACTACGTGCTCTCCCCCACCATCATGGCCGAGCACGCCAACCGGCGCGACCGCGGCCGCGCCCTCGGCGTCGGCTTCTGCCTCACCTGGTGGCTCGGCGCCGCCCTCGCCGGCCTGCTCGCCCTCGTCCTGCACGCGCTCGGCGTGGCGCCGGACATGGTCTGGCGCATCGTCCTCTCCGCCGGCGCGCTGCCCGCGCTCTCGGTGCTCTGGCTGCGCCGCCGGATGCCGGAGACCGCGCGCTACCTCGCCCGCGTCGCCGGCGACCAGGATGCCGCCGAAACCGTCATCCGCGGCATCACCGGCACCGGCCACGCCGCCCCCGAGGCCGACCGCCGCGAGGTGATGGCGGTGCTCCGCCGCCATGCCGGGCAGATCTTCGCCGCCGCCCTGCTCTGGTTCATCTTCGACATCGTGATCTACTCGACCGTCCTGTTCGGCCCCTCGCTGATCGCCCACGGCCTCGGCCTGAGCCCGACGATGTTCTCCCTGCTGATGACCTTCGCCTTCATCATGCCGGCGGTGCTGATCGGCGCCTTCGCCCTGCTCGACCGCTTCGGCCGCAAGGCGGTGCAGATCGGCGGCTATGCCGGCGCCGCCCTTCTCCTCGTCATCTTCGCGCTGATCCACAAGGATATCGGCCAGAACCCGGTGCTCGGCCTCGTCGTCTACGGCCTGTTCAACGTGATGATCATGGGGCCCAGCATGGTCAGCGGCGCGGCGATGCTCGGCGTCGAGCTGAGCCCGACCCGCATCCGCACCATGGCGCAGAGCTTCACCGTGGTCGGCGGCCGCCTCGGCGCCTCGCTCAGCGCCTTCGTCTTCCCGCTGGTCTTCGCCAAACTCGGCGAGGCGGCGGCGATCGGCGTGCTTGCCGCCCTCTCGGTCCTCGGCGCCATCCTCACCTACGCGCTGATCCCGGAAACCGCCGGCCGCTCGCTCGAAGACCTGAACGACGAGGCCGAGGCCCTCGCCCCCGCGGCCGCGCAATGAGCGGCGGCCCCGGCGCGCCGCCGCTGCTGGTCGCCCAGTTCTCCGACCTGCACCTGCGCGCGCCGGGGCTGACCGCCAACCGCATCGTCGAGACCAACATGCTGGCGGCGCGCGCCTTCGCCGCCTTCGCCGCCCTCGCCCCGGCGCCGGACGCGCTGGTGATCACCGGCGACCTCGCCGACCGCGGCGAGGCCGAGGCCTACCGCCTCCTCGCCGGGCTGATCGAGCGTCATGTCCGGGTGCCCGTCATCCTCATCCCCGGCAATCACGACGACCGCGCGGCGATGCGCGCCATCCTCGGCGACCGCCTCGCCGCCGATGACGAGGCCGGCGTCAACCGCCCGGCGGAGCACCTGCCGGTCCGCCTCCTGCCGCTCGACAGCACGATCGGCGGCGAAAGCCACGGCCGGCTCGGCGACGGCCAGCTCCGCTTCCTGCGCGACCGGCTCGCCGCCGATCCCCGCCCCGCCGCCATCCTGCTGCACCACCCGCCCATCGCCACCGGCATCGCCCACATGGACGCGATCGGCCTCGAGAACGCCGCCGCCCTCGAAGCGGCGATCGCCCCGCACGCCGCCCGCGTCGCCGGGCTCTGGTGCGGCCATGTCCACCGCATGATCCACGGCCGCCTCGCCGGCGCGCCGGTGGTCATCGCCCCCTCGGTCGCCCACCAGGTGCGGTTCGACCTGACGCCGGACGGCCCCTCCGCCCTCGTCCTCGAACCGCCCGCCTTCGTGATGCACCGCTGGGACGGCGCGTCCTTCACCTCGCAGATGGTCTTCGTCGATTCCTATCCGGGCCCGTTCCCGTTCCTCTCCTGAGCGCCGCTGCGGCGACAGGCCTTACGAGTGCCCCGCCTCCCGCACCGTCATGCTCTCCGAGACGGCGACGCCGGTGATCATCCCCACCACGTCGTTCATCGTCACCGCCGCCCGCTCGACGAACCCGGCCCGCCGCCCGTGCCGCAGCACGAAGATCCGGTCGGACACCTCGAAGATATGCGGCATCGAATGGCTGACCATCACCACGCCGAAGCCCCGCGCCCGCAGTTCCAGCACGAGGTCGAGCACCCCGCGCGACTCCCGCACCCCGAGGGCCGCGGTCGGCTCGTCGAGGATGACGACCTTCCGCCCCCACAGGATCGCGCGCGCCACCGCCACACTCTGCCGCTGCCCGCCCGACAGCAGGCCGACCGGCTGGCGCGTCGATTTCAGGTTCACCTTCAGCGAGGCGATATGCTCCTCCGCCGCCCGCCGCATCCGCCGCTTGTCGAGGAAGAAGCGCGAGATCGGCCCGCTGCCGGTCCATTCCCGGCCGAGGAACAGGTTCGCCTCGGCGTCGAGTTCCGGCACCACGGCGAGATCCTGGTACACGGTCTCGATCCCCGCCTCCCGCGCGTCGTGCGGCGAGGCGAAGCTCACCGCCCGCCCGGCGAAGCGGATCTCCCCGGCACTCGGCCGCACCGCGCCCGACATGATCTTCACCATGGTCGACTTGCCGGCCCCGTTGTCGCCGACCAGCGAGACGATCTCGCCGGCCGCGACCTCGAAATCCACCGCGTCGAGCGCCCGCACCGGGCCGTAATGC
>JAJZFF010000460.1 GCA_021805485.1 Pseudomonadota bacterium | reverse complement strand
TGCGGTCGAGCCGAATTCGGCGATCTGTGTGGTATCGGTCGAGCCGCACCGCGGGCACGCGACGGGGCCCGATCCGAACAGCGCGCCGCGGCCGGCACCGGGGGGCGGCGGCGCGATGCCGTAGTCACGCAGCTTGCGCCGTCCGGCTTCGGACATCCAGTCCGTCGTCCAGGCAGGCGCGAGCACGCTCTGCACGTGCGCGCCCTGGATGCCGGCTCGTGCCAGGGCGAGCTCGATCTCGATGCGGATCACGTCCATCGCCGGGCAGCCGGAGTAGGTCGGCGTGATCGTCACCTCGACCGTGCCGTCGCGTACGGTGACATCACGCAGAACCCCGAGATCGGCGATGGTCAGCACCGGGATCTCCGGATCGCACACGCTCTCCACGGCGCATAATGCCCGTGCGCGCAATGCCCGATCGCTGTCGGGGTTCACCATTGGGCGCCCGGATAGGTTCGCTGCAAATACTGCATCTCGGCCAGAAGTCGGCCAAGATGCTCGGTATGGCGCCCGCTGCGTCCGCCGGTCTGCATCCAGGAGCCGGCCGGGCGCGCGAGCGTCGCCTGGGCCAGCGCGGCCGTCACGCGGGCCTCCCAGTCGGCACGCAGCGACGCCGGATCGACGGCGACGCCGGCGTCGACCAGTCCGCGCTCGGCCGCATCGCATTCGAATATCTCGCCACTATAGGGCCATAAGCGGTCCAGCGCCGCCTGGGAACGGGTGTGGCTCTCCTCGGTGCCATCGCCGAGACGGATCATCCAGTCGGTGGCGTGGCGCAGATGGTAGCGGCTTTCCTTTTCCGATTTCGAGGCGATCGCGGCGAGGGTCGCATCCGCGCTGGTCTGCATGGCGCGCCAGTAGGAATCGGCGAAGCTGGAATAGAGGAACTGCCGGATGATGGTGTGCGCGAAGTCGCCATTCGGCAATTCCACCAGCAGCAGATTGCGGTACTGCGGCGCGTCGCGAAGATAGGCCAGCCGGTCCTCATCGTTGCCCGCCTCCTCGAGCGCGGCGGCGTGCGCGTAGAGCGCGCGCGCCTGGCCGATGAGGTCGAGGCCGAGATTCGCCAGCGCCATTTCCTCTTCGAGGGTCGGCGCATGACCGACCCATTCCGAGAGACGATGGCCGAGCACGAGCGCATCGTCCGCACGGCGCAGCACGTAGAGCATGTGCGGCGTCTCATTCACCGTGATCGAACTCGTCGCCATGGTGAGGCTCACATGTGGCCGACGTCGTCCGGCACATCATAGAAGGTCGGGTGCCGGTAAGGTTTTGTCAGTGCCGGCTCGAACAGCATGTCCCGGTCCGCTGGGTCCGATGCGATAATGGACCTCGACGGGACGATCCAGATCGAAAGTCCCTCGCCGCGCCGAGTGTACAGATCCCGCGCCGCCTGCATCGCCAACGCCGCATCGGGCGCGTGCAGCGAGCCGACATGCTTGTGCGCCAGCCCATTGCGGCTGCGGATGAAGACTTCCCAGAGTGGCACTGGCGCCGTCTTGGGCTGATCCATCTTGTGTCTCCTCAGGCCGCCGCACTGTCGCGCGCGGCTTTTGCCGCATGGGCGGCGGCGGCCGCGCGCACCCAGGCGCCATTTTCATGGGCCTGCCGGCGCGCGGCGAGACGCTCCTCGTTGCAGGGTCCGTTGCCGGCCAGAACCTGGCGGAACTCGTCCCACGGAATCGGCCCGAACCGCCAGTGCCCGCGTGGCGCCCCCCCGGTCAGCTGATCGGTGACCGGCTGATCCGTAGCCGGTTCGAAGCGCAATTCCGCGTCCGGGATCGCGAGACCGAGAAAATGTGCCTGTGGTACCGTGGCATCGACGAATTTCTGGCGCAGCTCATCGTTCGAGAAGCGCTTGATCTTCCATTTCGTGGATTGATCGCCATGCGCGCTCTCGCTGTCCGGCGGGCCGAACATCATCAGGCACGGCCACCACCAACGGTTCAGCGCGTCCTGCGCCATCGCTTTCTGCTCCGCCGTGCCGCGGCAGAGCGTCAGCATGATCTCGTAGCCCTGGCGCTGGTGGAAGCTCTCCTCCTTGCAGACACGGATCATGGCCCGCGCGTATGGACCATAGGAGCAGCGGCAGAGCGGAATCTGATTCATGATGGCGGCGCCGTCCACGAGCCAGCCGATGGCGCCGATATCGGCCCAGGTCAGGGTCGGATAATTGAAGATCGACGAGTATTTGGCACGACCGGCCAGCAGATCATCGACCATCTCCTCGCGGCTGCGGCCGAGCGTCTCGGCGGCCGCGTAGAGGTAGAGCCCGTGCCCACCTTCATCCTGGACCTTGGCCAGGAGCGTCGCCTTGCGCCTGAGGCTTGGCGCGCGCGTAATCCAGTTGCCCTCGGGCAGCATGCCGACGATCTCGGAATGCGCGTGCTGGCTGATCTGACGGATCAGCGTCCTGCGGTAGGAAGCCGGCATCCAGTCGTTCGCCTCGATGCGCTCCTCGCGGTCGATGCGGTCCTGGAACTGCGCCAGCAACGCGGCATCCTCGGGCATCCCACCCTCGCCCGCGCGGAGCGAACGATCGGCCGCGTCGGCCTGCTGCAATCCCTGCGTGTACATCGCGGCCCTCCCGCCATTATGGTGTGGTTATGAGACGGTCACCCGGCGGTCAACCGAATTCCGCCCCGTTGCAGCCCGCTCGCCCTTCAGTCCGCCTGCCGAAGCACCTCCCGCGTATGGCGGGCGAGCCCGGCTGCGGTCGCTTCGAAACGGTGATCCTGCCGCTCCCGCGCCAGCCCATCCGCGGCGAGCCGGGCCAGGCATGGCCCGTCCTTCGGGCCCCCTGCCTGGCCCGTCGGCAATGCCACCGGACGGCCCGCCGCACCCGCCAGCACCAGCCGATGCAGCGCCGACCGGCAGCAGCTCTCCAGATAGGGCTCGCTCCACATCGTTCTCGGATCTTGGCGCCGGCGGCGGGCACGGCAAGGGCGGCGGATGCGAAAGGCTTCCCATCCGCCGCGCACTGCGGCAGGAAGCACGGTGATGATGTCGGCTCTCGGTTCCCTCGCGATGCCCCTGCTCCGCCGGCTCGACCCCGAGCGCGCGCATGGGCTTGCCTTGGCCGCGTTGCGGCTCGGCCTCGTTGGACCCGGCGCCGCCACTGTTGATCCGATCCTGGGCCAGCATCTCCTGGGCCTCGAGTTCCGCAACCCGATCGGGCTCGCGGCCGGGTTCGACAAGGATGCGGTGGCGCTCCGGCCGCTGATGCGGCTCGGCTTCGGGTTCGTCGAGACCGGGACCGTGACCTTGCGGCCGCAGCCGGGCAACCCGCGCCCGCGCCTGTTCCGGCTGCCCGCGGATGGCGCCATCATCAACCGAATGGGTTTCAATGGTGCCGGACTCGACGCGGTGCGGGCCCGCCTCGTCCGGCTCGGACGGCATCCGGTCCCGCTCGGGGTGAATATCGGTCTCAACAAGGAGTGCGCCGATCCGGAGCGCGACTACGCCGCCCTGGCCGCGGCGCTCGCGCCGCTGGCCGATTATCTCACGATCAACGTCTCCTCGCCGAACACGCCCGGGCTGCGAGCGTTGCAGGGCCGCGCCCCGCTCGCCGCGCTGCTCGGCGCGATCATCGCCGCGCTGCCGGCGCCGCGGCCCGTTCTGGTCAAGATCGCGCCCGATCTCGATGAAGCGGGGCTGGACGCAGTCGTCGAGACGGCGCTGGCCGCGGGCGTCGCCGGGCTGATCATTGCCAACACCAGCACCGGTCGGCCTCCCGGCCTGCGGTCCCCCCATGCCGGCGAGGCCGGGGGCCTGTCCGGCCGGCCGCTGCTGCCCCGCGCCTGCGCTCTTCTGGCCCGCGCCCATTCCCTGGCCGGCGGACGGCTGGTTCTGGTCGGCTGCGGCGGTGTCGCGAGCGGGGCTGATGCGCTGGCGTTGATCCGCGCCGGGGCGAGCCTGGTGCAGCTCTATACCGGCTTTGCCTATGCCGGCCCGGCTCTGATCCCCCGTCTCGCCGCGGAGCTCGCCACCCTCCTGCGGGTCCAGGGTTTTCGCAGCATCAACGACGCGGTTGGCACCGATGCCAGCCGGGCAGTGAAGGTTCCCCTACCCCAATGATGCAGCATTTGAGTGGCTTCGCCGCGCTCGCCGAACGCTATGACGGCTTCATTCTCGACCTCTGGGGCGTGATCCACGATGGCGTCACGCCCTATCCCGGCGCCGTCGACTGCCTGGAACGGCTGCGCGCGGGAAAGCGGCGGGTGGTGCTGCTGTCCAACGCGCCGCGCAGGTCGACGGTGGCGCAGGCGGCGATGCGGGAGATGGGCATCGCCGATGATCTCTATACCGACCTCCTGACCAGCGGCGAGGCGACGTGGCTCGCGCTGCGCGACCGCCGCGACCCCTTTATCGCCGGCCTCGGGCAGCGTCTCTACCATCTCGGCCCGCCGCGCGACCGCAACGTCTTCGAGGGTTTGCCTTTCATCGACGTGGCAGACCCGGAGAGCGCGGATTTCGTGGTCAATACGGGTCCCGACGAGACTCGCAGCCTCACGGATCTCGGCGAGTACGAGCCCGCCTTGCAGATCGCCGCGGCGCGCGGGCTGCCGATGATCTGCGCCAACCCCGATCTCGAGGTGATCCGCGGCGGCATTGTCGCCCTCTGCGCCGGAAGCCTGGCTCAGCGCTATGAGGCCTTGGGCGGGCGCGTCCGCTGGATCGGCAAGCCTGACCCCGCCATCTATGCGCCGGTGCTGGAGCGGCTCGCTCTGCCGAAGGCGCGGGTGCTGGCGGTTGGC
>JAJZFF010000094.1 GCA_021805485.1 Pseudomonadota bacterium | reverse complement strand
GTCGCGGAAGTACAGGCGGCCCAGACTTGCGGCAAGATCCATCAACAGGAGCTGAGCCTGGTCCAGATAGTCGTGAAGATTTCCGGCGAGCAGACGCTGTGTCGGCGCGGCATAGACATACTCGCGCAGGTATTCCGCCTGTTCGAGCGGATCGCCGAGGCCGTGGAGATGATGCAGCCGGGCGAGATCGCCGAGATGCGCCTCGATCCGGCGAACGCAGAGCAGCAGCGAGCGCGGAAAGGACGGATCGCGCAACAGGAAGCTGACTACATCCCCGATCGAGGCGCGGGCGGAGGAGAGCTGGCGGAACGCATGATACCCGGCTGCGGCCCGCAACACTGCATACCATTGCGTAATCTCGATGACCTTGCCGGTTTCTCCCGCCCGCGGCGAGAGCAGGTGATATTTGATGTCGAGCAGGCGCGTCGTCTGGTCCGCCCGTTCGATAAGCCGGCCCAGCATGTAGAAATGCCAGCCCTGGCCGCGATACATCGTGCCCTCGGTGATGCCGGTATGGGCCTGCACGGCTTCCTTGAGCCGGACGCAGAGACGGGAAAGCCTGTCGCCATCCAGGGCGCCAGGCTCGATCTGACTTACAAAGCGATGGAACATGTTGATCTGGCGCCACATCTCGGTGGAGATCAGGGACCGCAGCGTGCGCGCGTTGGTTCGTGCCGCGGCGAGGCAATAGGGCACGCCCGTCGGGTTTTCGCGATCGAGCAGATAGAAGCGCCTTACGATATCGGGATACTGCGACACATCCGCCCCGGCTTCGGCCAGTCGTTGGGCGTCGTTATTGATGGCGAGAAGGGCGGACCACGCATCGGCCTCGCGACCGGGGCTTTCAAAGCCCTGGGTCACGTCGATGAGCCTCGCGAGATTTTCGATCCGCTCCAGATAGCGCGCCATCCAGAACAGGCTTTCGGCATCGCGGGCGAGGAGTTCGGGTTCGGCGCGCATGTCAGTTGGCCAGCGCGCGACCGGGCTGGTCGGCAAGCACCCAGGTGTCTTTCGAACCGCCGCCCTGCGAGGAATTGACGATCAGCGAATCGCGCCTGAGTGCAACGCGGGTAAGACCGCCAGGCAGAACCCAGCTGTCGCGACCGGTTACGACGAAGGGGCGGAGGTCGACATGGCGGGGCGCGATCCCATCATCTGTCAGCGTCGGGCCGACGGAGAGCGGGATCATTCCCTGACTGATCCAGTTTGCCGGATCGGCGAGCAGCGCGGCACGAGCTGCCTCGAGCTCCGCCCGGCTGGCCCGCGGGCCGACGGTGATGCCATATCCGCCGGATTCGCCAACCGGCTTGACCACAAGCTCATCCAGATGATCGAGCGTGTACGCGAGAGCCTCCTTCTCCCGGCAGATATTGGTCTCGACATTGGGCAGAATCGGATCTTCGCCGAGATAATAACGGATGACGCGGGGCATGTAGGCATAGATCGCCTTGTCGTCGGCGACCCCGGTCCCGACGGCGTTGGCGATGGCGACATTGCCAGCCCGCCATGCATCGATCAGTCCGGGAACGCCCAGCATCGAATCAGGTCGGAAAACGGTGGGATCGAGGAAATCGTCGTTCAGGCGCCGGTAAATCGCATGAACCGGGCGCGGGCCGGCCGTTGTGCGCATGTAAACACGCGCGTTCTCGACATGGAGGTCCGACCCCTGGACCAGCGGAATACCCATTTCGCGCGCGAGGAAGACATGTTCGAAATAGGCCGAGTTATAGATGCCGGGCGACAACAGCACCGCGCGCGCCTCGGGATCGGGGACGGGGGCCATCTCTTCCAGCGCGGCCCGCAGACGATAGCCGTAATCATCGACAGGGCGGAGACGCATGCCGGCGGCCAGATCGGGAAAGGCGCGGAGCATGAGGTGCCGGTTTTCGACCACATAGGATACACCGGACGGCGTGCGGGCATTGTCCTCCAGGATCCGGAACGTGCCGGCCTCGTCGCGCACGATGTCGATCCCGCAGACATTCACATAGCTTCCGTGTCGGATCGGAAACCCGATCATCTCCGGGCGGAAACAGGGGTTCTGAAAGACGAGATCGCCGGGAACGACACCGTCCTTCACGATTTTCGCATCACCGTAGATGTCGCCGAGGAAGGCGTTTATTGCGGCGACGCGCTGGATCGCCCCGGCCTCGATATGTTTCCATTCCGACGGCGTAAGAATGCGCGGTATGCAATCGAACGGAAGGATGCGATCGATCGCCGTACTCTCGGAATAGACCGTGAATGTGATCCCGAGATCGATCAGCTCGGTTTCCGCCGCCTCGGCGCGACTGCGCAAGGCCTCCAACCCGATATGAGACAGGCGGCGACGCAGAAGAGCCGGAACGTCACCATCATCCGGACGCGGATGGGTCAGTTCGCAGAAGAAGCCGCCCGGATTGTAGCGCGCGAAGAGATCGGCAGGGATATCGGCTTCCGTCAGCCCCGTATGCGACATGAGTACCGGTACCTCCGCTTGTTTCGGCGCCGGGGCTCGGGCGGATCTGTCGCCGGCCGCCGGCGCGACGATGTTTGCGCTGCGCTAGGCCGTGTCTTTCTGGCGTTATCTGTTATCCTCGCATTAAGTATGACATGCCTTTGGAGCGCTCGGCAATAACCCACGATGACCTCTCCGATGATCGACGATTCTGAAATGCTGAAACGATGGATGACGGTGCTTAAGCGGCGCGCGACGTGACCGGAAAGGATCGCAGGAGGCGCTTTCTCCCCGTCGCGATGACGTTGGGGACGCGGGAGCTGGCGGCGCGCAAGGCGGCCCTGCGGCGGATGGCCGCCGTCCAGCTGCCGGGCCTCGCTCGCGCGCCGGAATACGACCCGTTGCCGGTCATGTTGCCAAGCGGGTTAGCGGCGCGGCTCGGGCGGGCCCTCTGCCGCCGGGCGGCGCTCCTGGGTGGTGTGATCGACGATCTATACTCCGTTCGCAGCCTCGTTGCGGCGGGCACCGTATCGGCGGCCACGCTGTCGGCGGCCGATGGCTGGCTGCGGCAGATGGTTGGCGATGCGGGGCTCGTCGCGCCACGGCTGGCGCTCTACGCCGCCGACCTCGCGATCGACGCCGCGGGTGGCGCTGTAGTGCTCCGCGACCATGTCGATATCGTGCCTGGACTCGGCCATGCGATCGCGCTGCGCCGCTTTACCGGGGCAGCGATGCCCGAACTGGTGCGGTCGGTCACGTTGGTCGGGCGGGGGCCGGTGATCGAACGTTGGCGGGAAGACCTCGCGCACTGGGCGGGCGGCGGCCTTGTCGCGCTGTTGGAGGGCGAGGCCGAAAATGCTGCGGATGATGGGGCCGATGCCGCGCTGCTAGCCCGGGCGATCGGCGCGCCACGGTTACGACCTGCGGATCTGGACTGTTTCGGCGAGGCGCCCGAATTCCGTACGCTCACGGGCAGCCGGCCCGTGCGGCTGCTGATCCGGCGTATGGCGGCATCGGCGATCGATCCGCTGGAGCAGGGCGGCAACCCAGCAGCCGGCATTGCCGGGGTGTTGGGTGCGCTCCGGCGCCAGCAACTGGCGATGCTCAATGCGCCGGGAAGCGGGGTCATCAACGAGCCAGCCATCGCCGCCAGTATCGAGGTGGCTATCGGCGCGGCGCACGAGGCGCAATTCGGTGAGCCGATGATGTTGTGTGCCGGGGCTGGGGCAGATCTGCCGATCGTCCCCCTGGCGCCTGAGTCGGAAAGTGCGGCGATGGGCGAGGCTGCGTGTGTGCTGCGCCTGTTCGCGCTGCACTGTGGCTCGTCCGGCTGGGTCGCGTTGCCCGGCGGGCTGGGCCTCGCACAGGGACCGGACGGGATGACGCAGATGAAAGACGTCTGGGTGGTCGATCGCGGCGAGGACGCGGAAATGCCACGCCTGCCTGTCCGCGGCGCGGTCAGCCTCGCGCGGGCGGCGACCTCGGTCTTGCCGAGCCGTGCCGCGGACGATCTGTTCTGGCTCGGCCGTGCGGTCGAACGGCTGGAGGCGGCGGGGCGCCTCTGCGCGCTTGCGCAGAGCGGATTGGCGGAGGCAAGCGCCCTGCCGCATGAACAGTTTCAGCGCGAGCTGATCCTCAGGTGCCTGGCGCACCAGCAATTGATCTCCCCCGATCTCGCAGGGCGCAACGTCGCCGCGCGGCAATTGCGCGAGGCGATCAGGGATGGGGCGGTGTTCGCACCGCTGATTGAGGCGGCGCGCCGACTTCTTGCGGCAACGTCCGACCGGTTCAGTCCGACGATGCTGGCCACGATCGAGGGCGCGCTGGAACGGGTGCTGGCCGCGCGGGCAGCCGGCCTCGCGGAGCTAGTACCGGCCATCTTCGGATTCGCCGCGACTTGTGCCGGCGTGATCGGCGAGGACGCGGCGCGGGACGGAGCGCTCCTGTTCGCAACGCTCGGCCAGCGTCTGGAACGGCTGTTCGGGATGGCGGGCAGTTTCGTGATCCTGCTCGACGACGAATGCGGGCGGCTGGCGGCGGGGGCTTCACTGGCAATCGAACTGATCGATGCGGGGATGACCTGCGAGCAGCGCTACGGCGGCATCCCCGAACCTGATACGACGCTTCGGTTGCTGCTGGCAGATCCGGCCTATCCGCGCAGCCTGCTTTTCCAGGCGATCGCACTGGCTGAGGGCTTCGAGCGGCTGGGCGCGGCGGCCGAAGCGGCGGAGGCCAGAGCTATCGGCGTCGCGCTGAAGGCTGCGGCCGGTTCGGCGTCGCCGCGAACGGCATTGGCTGCTGTCGAGGCGCGGGCGGCGGATCTCTCCAGC
>JAJZFF010000443.1 GCA_021805485.1 Pseudomonadota bacterium | reverse complement strand
AGCAGTTGCGCCGCGTTGAGATGCACATCCGCCGCAGGGCCGGTCAGCCGCGCATGGGTCTCGTTGCGGCTGAGCCGGGCGCCGCGATTGAGGGTGAAGCTCTCATAGCCCGCTCCGCCCGCGATCTCGGCGAAGATGGTCGCGACATGCACCGCCTCGGCGGATTCGTCCTGGAGCCGATAATGGTTGAGCCGCGCCCCCGCGCCGAGGTCAACCTCGAAGACCGGCGCATGCAGGTAGCTGCCCTCGCCACGCGCCGTCTCGATCAGCGTCAGCGTCGCACCGGCGCCGAGCACGATCCGGTGGCGCGGCGCGATGGCCGGCATCGTCTCGCCCCGGCCCGCCGCCAGCGCCACCAGGAACAGCGTGCCGCCCTGCTGGCCCGGCGCCAGGGTGATGGCCACGCCATCCTCCGCCAGCGCGGTGTTCAGCGCGACGACCACGCCGCCGCGCGCCGGATCCGCCGCCGCATCGCCCAGCTGGCTCACCCAGTCGGGCGCCGCCGAACGCGCGGCATCGAACCGGCCGTTGACGAACACGACGCGCGGCCCCTCCGGCAGTTCAGCCGCGACCTCCACCGCCGGGGCGGGGCCGAGAGCAAAACCGCGCAGCCCGGCCGCGAGATCGGTATAGTGCCAGGCCTCGTCGCGCTTCGTCGGCCAGCCGCCGGCGCGCACCCGCGCTGCCGCCGCCTCCCGCGCGGCCGCGCCCGGCAGCGCGGCGAGATCGAAACCGTCGAGCAGGTCAGTCCCGCTCATGCCGCCTCCAGCCCCGCATAACCGTTGGCCTCCAGTTCGCGCGCAAGCTCCGGCCCACCGGAGCGGACGATCTTGCCGGCCGCCAGCACATGCACCCGGTCCGGCACGATATGGTCGAGCAGCCGCTGATAATGCGTGATCACCAACGCCGAGAAACTGGGCCCGCGCAGCGCGTTCACCCCTTCGGCGACGATCTTGAGCGCATCGATATCGAGCCCGGAGTCGGTCTCGTCGAGCAGCGCCAGGGTCGGCTTCAGCAGTGCCATCTGCAGCACCTCGTTGCGCTTCTTCTCGCCGCCCGAGAACCCGACATTGACATTGCGCTTCAGCATGTCGTCCGGCATTTTCAGCGCCTTCACCGCCGCCCGCGCTTCCTTGAGGAACTGAACGGCGTCGAGTTCCGCCTCGCCGCGCGCCCGGCGGATCGCGTTCAGCGCGGTGCGGATGAAATTGGCGTTGCCCACCCCCGGCAGTTCGACCGGATACTGGAAGGCGAGGAACACCCCGGCCGCCGCCCGCTCCTCCGGCTCCATCGCCAGCAGGTCGGCGCCATTATACGTCACGCTGCCGCCGGTGACCTCGTAGCCCTCGCGGCCCGACAGCACGTAGGACAGGGTGGATTTTCCCGCCCCGTTCGGCCCCATGATGGCGTGCACCTCGCCCTCCGGCACGGTCAGGTCGATCCCGCGCAGGATCTCCTTGCCATCGATGGTCGCGGTCAGTCCCTTGATTTCAAGCATGTTGCGTCCTCAGCCCACGGAGCCTTCGAGAGACACGGCGAGCAGCTTCTGCGCCTCGACCGCGAACTCCATCGGCAATTCCTTCAAAACGTCCCGGCAGAAGCCGTTGACCAGCAGCCCCACCGCGTCCTCTTCCGAAAGCCCGCGCGAGCGGCAGTAGAACAGCTGGTCATCGGCGATCTTCGAGGTTGTCGCCTCGTGCTCCACCTTGGCGGTGCGGTTGCGACTCTCGATATAGGGCACCGTATGCGCGCCGCAGCGATCGCCGATCAGCAGGCTGTCGCACTGGGTGAAGTTCCGCGCATTCGTCGCCCGCGGCATGATCCGCACCAGGCCGCGATAGGTGTTGTTCGAGCGTCCGGCCGAAATCCCCTTGGAGACGATCGTGCTCGTCGTGTTCGGCGCCAGATGGATCATCTTGGTGCCGGTATCGGCCTGCTGGAAATTGTTCGTCACCGCCACCGAGTAGAACTCGCCGGTCGAGCCCTCGCCCTGCAGGATGCAGGAGGGATATTTCCAGGTGATCGCCGAGCCGGTTTCCACCTGGGTCCAGGAAATCTTCGAGTTCCGCCCCCGGCAGGCGCCGCGCTTGGTCACGAAGTTATAGATGCCGCCGCGCCCCTCGGCATCGCCCGGATACCAGTTCTGCACGGTCGAATACTTGATCGTCGCCTCGTCGAGCGCCACGAGCTCGACCACCGCGGCGTGAAGCTGGTTCTCGTCGCGCATCGGCGCCGTGCAGCCCTCGAGATACGACACGCTGGCCCCAGCCTCGGCGACGATCAGTGTGCGCTCGAACTGGCCGGTGTTGCGGGCGTTGATGCGGAAATAGGTCGAAAGCTCCATCGGGCAGCGCACGCCCTTCGGCACGAAGACGAAGCTGCCATCGGAAAACACCGCCGAGTTCAGCGCCGCGTAATAGTTGTCGCCCGCCGGCACGACGCTGCCGAGATATTTCCGTACCAGATCGGGATGCTCGCGCACCGCCTCGGAAATCGAGCAGAAGATCACCCCGGCCTTGGCCAGCGACTCCCGGAACGTGGTCGCGACCGAAACGCTGTCGAACACGGCATCGACGGCGATTCCCGCCAGCGCCGCGCGCTCGTTCAGCGGAATGCCGAGCTTCTCGTACATCGCGAGAAGTTCGGGATCGACCTCGTCCAGCGACTTCGGCGCCGGCTTCTTCGGCGCCGCGTAATAATGCAGGTCCTGATAGTCGATTTTCGGATGGCGGATGCGCGCCCAAGCCGGGTCTTCCATGGAGAGCCAGGCGCGATAGGCCTTGAGCCGCCATTCGAGCAGCCATTCCGGCTCGCCCTTCTTCGCCGAGATGAGCCGGACGATGTCCTCGTTCAGCCCCTTGGGCGCGAACTCCATCTCGATATTGGTCTCGAAGCCGAACTTGTAGCCGCCGCCGGATATCCGGTCGACGGTCTCGATCGTCTCGTTCACGGCAGGCATGGAAACCCCTATTCGACAGTTGACGGCGCGCGCGCCGCGACATCCGATCCTTCGACCCGCAACGCCCTGGGCAATGCGGCCGCCTGCATGTCATCCAGCGAGATCGCGTTGAGCGCATCGCTGATCGCATCGTTCACGACGCCCCAGCGCCCCGCCATCGGGCACAGCGAAGCGCTGTCGCACGATCCGCCGGTGCCTTCGACGCAGGCGGTCAGCGCAATGGGTCCGTCGATCGCCACGATCACATCGGCGATCGGAATCGCGGCGAGCGGCCGCCCGAGCCGATACCCGCCATGCGCGCCACGCTGCGACGACACGAGGCCGGATTGCGCCAATCCCTTCAGCACCTTCGCCACGGTCGGCTCCGGGATGCCGGTTCCGGCGGCGATCGAGGGCGCGGTCTCGACGCATCCAGCCTGGGCCAGACGCACCAGCACCACCACGGCGTAGTCGGTCAGTCGTGACAATCTCAACATGGTTCACCCGATTGCGGACAATGCAGGTCCTGTTTCCGCACATGGGCTATCGAGCAGCGCCCGTCAAGGCCGGTTGCGGGATGGCGCCCACGCGAATCGGCCGCGTGCGCGGGGCAGCCGATCAGCCCGCCCCGAGCAGGCGCTCCACCGCCGGCACGAGCGCCGCCGTCTCGTCGATCGACACCGTCGCTTCCGCGCGCCCATACCCCCAACGGACGAAGATGGACGCCACGCCCAGCCCGTCCGCGGTGGCGATGTCGTTGTGGTGGTCGCCGACCATCACCGCCGCATCCTTGCCGACCGCCATTGCCTCGAGCACCGCGCCGAGATGGCGGGGGTCGGGCTTGCGGAACGTGGTGGCGTCGCCGCCGATCAGGACCGGGAAGAAGCGATCGAGGTCCAGCGCCGCCAGCACCTTGCGCGCCGAGGCCTCCGGCTTGTTGGTGCACATCCCCAGGCTGTAGCCGCGCGCGGCCAACGTGCCGAGCGCCTCGGCGATGCCCGGATAGGGTTCGGTCAGGTCGGTCACATGGGCCTCGTAATCGGCGAGGAAGATGGCCTCGTCCTCGTCATCCGGCGTCATTCCGCGGGCTTCATAGCCCCGTTTCAGCAACATTTTCGCGCCATCGCCGACCATCGGCGCCACCTCTTCCCGAGGGACCGGCGCCATGCCATGGCGCGCGAGGGAGCGATTCAGCGCTGCCGCGAGATCCGGCAGGCTGTCGATGACCGTGCCGTCCAGATCGAAAACAACACCGCGTGCAGCATTCATGACACACTCCGAAATCCTATTTGATGGCCGGACACTTTACAGGCGCGGCTGGCCAGGGCTACCGCTTCGCTCATGCACAATACCGCCGTGATTCTTGCCGCCGGCCTCGGCACCCGCATGAAGTCGAGCCGACCCAAGGTGTTGCACCACATCGCCGGCCGGCCGATGCTCGCCCATCTCCTCGCCGCCTGCAAGACGGCCTTCGCGGCCACCGTGGTCGTCACCGGGCCGGACATGGACGAGGTCGCCCGCGCCGCCGCCCCGCACCCGACCGTGATCCAGCGCGAGCGCCTCGGCACCGCCCATGCCGCCCTCGCCGCCGCGGACCATTTCGGCGCCGGCGCCGTCACCCTCGTCTATGGCGACAATCCGCTGGTCACCGGCACAACTCTCCAGCGCCTCGGCGCGCGGCTCGGCGCGGGGGATGCGGCGCTGGTGCTGCTCGGCACCCGCCCGCCGGAACCCGGCGCCTTCGGCCGCATCATCGGGCCTGACGGCTTCGCCGAACGCATCGTCGAATTCGCCGACGCGACCGAGGCCGAGCGCGCGATCGGCCTGTGCAATGTCG
>JAJZFF010000066.1 GCA_021805485.1 Pseudomonadota bacterium | reverse complement strand
CGGGTCATGGCACTCGGAGAAGCTGGAGCATAGTCAGAACCGCCGCACGCGGGTCGAGATTGAGACCGTCGACCTCCGCCGCGATCCTGCCGAAGTCCTGCCAGAGGCGGGCGCGGCCATCAAGCGCCGGCGACGGTTTGGCACGGGCGGCGGCACGGGTTTCGGTGGCCAGGGCGGCGCGCAGCAGGTCGGCGAAGGTGGCGAAGCCGTCATCGGCGCGGGCGATCGTATCGGCGATGGCGGCGTCGCGCGCGGGCGGGAGCGGACCGGCGAGCGCTTCGCCCACGAGGCCGGCCAGGGCGAGGCCATCGGCATCGGCGAGGGACAAGGCGCGGCCGATCGAGCCTTCGGCCAGCGCGGCCAGGGCCGTGCGGCGTTCGGCGGGAAGGTCGGGCAGAGCGGCCGCGAGCAGGCTGCTGACGGTGTCGGCCGGCAGCGGGTCGAGGTCCAGCCGGCGGCAGCGGCTGCGGATGGTGGGCAGCAACCGGCCGGGCGCGTGGCAGACCAGCAGCCAGATCGCCCGCGCCGGCGGTTCCTCGAGCAGCTTGAGCAGCGCGTTGGCGGCGTTGCGGTTCAGCGCCTCGGCCCCATCGACGATGACGACGCGCCACCCCCCCTCGCCCGGTGTGAGCCGCAGGAAGCGGCCGGCGGCGGCGACCGTGTCGACCACGATTTCGCCCTGCATCCGCTTGCGCTTCTCGTCGTAGCGGCGCTCGATGACCAGAAGGTCGGCATGCGCGCCGGTGGCGATGCGGCGGAAGGCGGGATCGCGCGCGGGGAGCGACAGGTCTGGCGTGCGGGCGCCGGCGAGCAGCCAGCGGGCGAAGCGGAAAGCGAGCGTGGCCTTGCCGATTCCGGGCGGGCCGGCGATCAGCCAGGCATGGTGCAGGCGCGCGCCGGTCGCGGCGCGGAAGAGTTCGGCAACGGCGTCGTCATGGCCCCGAAGCTCGGGATTGGCGCGGGGCGGCAGCATCAGGCGATGGCGAGGCCGAGCCGGGCGCGGATGAGGCCGGCGAGGGTTTCGGTGACGTCCTCGATCCCGCCGGCGGCATCGACCAGGACGCAACGATCCGGCTCGGCAGCCGCGATGGCGCGGAAGCCGTCAGCGACGCGGATGGCAAAGCCGGTATCGAACTGTTCGTAGCGGTCGGCGGCGCCGCCGCGGTGCGCCAGTCGCGCACGGGCGATGGCGTCCGGCAGGTCGAGGATCAGCGTGAGATCGGGCGTGGCGCCGATCATCGCGCCGAGGGTTGCGATCGCCGCGCGGTCCACGCCCAGGCCGTGGCCCTGATAGGCCATCGTCGAGTCGGTGAAACGGTCGCACAGCACGACGGCGCCGTGTTCGAGCGCCGGGCGGATGATGGCGGCGACATGGTCGGCGCGGGCGGCGAAGACCAGCAGCGTATCGGCCAGCGGCGCGAAATGGCGCGCGGGGTCGAGCATCAGCGCGCGAATCGCTTCGGCCCCAGGCGTGCCGCCCGGCTCGCGGGTGGTCAGAACCTCGTGCCCGGCGGCGCGAAGCCGGGCGGCAAGGCGGGCAATCTGCGTCGACTTGCCGGCCCCCTCCCCGCCTTCGAGCGTGATGAAGACGCCCTGCCGGCTCACCGGACCACGATCTCGGCGCCGGCGACGCCGCGGTCGAGCAGCGAACGCAGCGCCGCATCGGCGGCGGGCGCGCTGGCATAGGGGCCGAGGCGCAGCGCATAGAGGGTGCGGCCGCCGGCGGATTGCGGGAGGATCGCGCCCGGCATGCCGGCGAGCCGCGCGCGCAGGTTCATGGCGTCGGTGGTGGACCCGAAGCCGGGGATTTCGACATAGAGCGGGCCGGGCGATGGCGGTGCGGTGCGCACCACGCCGGACAGGCGCTCGACAGCGCCGGGGACGCCGGCCGGATGCGCGGTGGCTGGGCGGATCGTGCCGGAAACCGCGCCGGCCGAACCGCCGGCGCCGGGCGGCGGCGGCAGGGCGGCGGCGGCGACCGCGCCGACCGGCGCCGCCGTGAGATGGGGCCCGGCGCCAAGGCTGCCCTGCAACGCCGCCGAGCGCCCGGCGAGCAGTTGGACGCGGACCTCGGCGACGCCGTCCGCCGGCATGCCGAGCAGGCGCGCGACGCGGGGCGTGACCGCGACGATCCGCCCGGCCTGCATCGGTCCGCGATCGTTCACGCGGACGGCAAGACTGTGGCCGGTATCAAGATTGGTGATTCGCACGATCGAGGGCAGCGGCAGGACCGGGCTTTGGGCGGTCAGGCTGTCGGCGCGATAGGCCTCGCCATCGGCGGTGAGTCGTGCCGGGCCGGGGGCGATCAGGGTGGACAGGCCGGTGCGGTCGTAGTGGCCGAATACCCGCGGATAATGCCATTGCCCGCCGGCGTTGTAGGGTTTCCCGACCGTGTAGCGGACGTGCTGCGCCGGCGGGGGGCGATGATGCAGCAGGCCGCAGCCGGCGAGTGCCAGCGCGGCCGCGAGCGGCAGGGTCGCGCGGATCATGCGAGGATCCGGCGGCCGAGTTCGCCGACCGCGAGGGCGTAGAGATCGGACGGGTTGTAGCTGCGGATCGCACGGAAATTGCCGAAGGCGAGGAAAGCTTCGCCGTGCGGGCCATCCGGCAGCAGCAGGGAGGCCGGGGTGGTTGCCGGCAGTCGGCGAGCCGGTGCGAGGCGATGGACGCCGAGCGCCTGCCAGCGCGCCAGCGGCAGCGTGTGGTCGCGCCCGGCCAGCGCGGTGTCGAAATGCGGTGGAATCAATACCGGTTCGCTCGACGGCAGGCCGAGCCGCCAGTGCGACTTGCGCATGTAGTTGGCGATCGAGGCCAGGGTGTCGGGCACGCTGGTCCAGATGTTCGGCTGGCCGTGGCCGGAATAGCTGACCGCCGTGCTGAGGTAGATGCTGGGCATGAATTGCGGCTGCCCCATGGCCCCGGCCCAGGAGCCGCGCAACTCGGCAAGGCGGATGTCGCCGCGGCTGACGATCCGCATCGCGGCGATGGCCTCGCGGCTGAAATAGGCGCTGTTCTTGTACCAGGCGAGCGTGGCGAGAGCGTCGATCACGTTGAAATCGCCCTGGTAATGGCCGAAATCGGTCTCGATGCCCCAGATGCCCACGATCGGCGCGGCGGCGACACCGAAGCGGGCGCGGATGCGTTCGAGCAGCTCCCGGTGCCGTGCGAAGGCCGCCCGGCCCTCGGTCACCCGGGTTTCGGTCACGACACGGGCGCTGTATTGCGCCCAGGTCAGGGTGAATTCGGGCTGATGGGTTTCGTAATGGATCACGTCCTGGTTCGGCCTGAGGCCGGACAGGGCGGCGCCGGCAATCCGCCCCGGGATTCCCTCTTGCCGGGCGCGGCTTTCGAGTGTGTGGATGAAGGCCTCGAACCCCGCGGCGCGGGCGGGCCGGATCAGGACGGGGGCGAACGGCAGGGCGGCAACCACGAAGCGACGTTTCATCGTGCCGTTCTGCCACGGTGCGCGCCCTCGCGGAAGGGCGGATCAGGACAGCGCGGCGTCCGAGGCGGCGAGTTCGACCAGGCGCTCTAGAATGCCGGGTTCCTGGGCGCCGGCGATCGCGGTCTGGCCGTCGATGATGAAGCAGGGGACGCCGTTGATGCCGAGGCGGTGCACGAAGAGATTGTCGGCATGGATCTGGTCGGTCGCCCGGTCGCCGGCGAGAAAGGCCGCGACGCGATCCCGCGGCAGGCCGTGCGCCGCCGCGAGGGCCGCGAGTGTTGCGGCGTCGCCGATGTCACGGCCTTCGGTGAAATAGGCGCGGAAGATCGCGAGGACCAGATCCTCGACGGGGCCGTGGTCGTGGGCGAAGCGGATCAGGCGGTGCGCATCGACGGTGCTCGGCGCGCGGCTGATTCGCGGAAAGGCGAGATCGAGGCCGTCCTCGGCGGCGATCGCGGCGACCGCCGCGTGGAACCGTCTTGCGCGCTCCTCATCGCCGAACTTGCGCGCCGTGTAGTCGGCGCGGCTGATGCCGGGGCGAGGCATGTCCGGATTGAGCAGGAACGGCCGCCATTGCGGCGCGATCGGCAGGTCCGGCCGGCTGGCGCGCAATTGCTGCAGGCGGTGAACGCCGAGATAGCACCAAGGGCAGACGAAATCGAAAACGACTTCGACCGTGATCCTCGGCAGGCGCGGCAAGACCATGTTCACGGATGCGGAGTCTAGCGGAAAGCGGGGCGCCGGCAAAGCAAAAGAGCGCGGATGCCGCCGTGAGCGCGCTAGACAGCGAGGCGGCGCCGGGAGGTCACGCGCGGATCCGTGATGTTGCTGTAAGCGGAGATCGGCGACGGCCGGCCGAAAAGATAGCCCTGGATGGCATCGGCCCCGCAGTCGCGCAGGATGTCGGCCTGGCGTTCTGTCTCCACCCCCTCGACCACGACGGGCAGGCGAAGTCCCCGGCCGAGGCCGAGGACGGCGTTGACGATGGCGAGCGATTCCGATTCCTCCGCAAGATCGCGGACGAAGCTGCGGTCGATCTTGAGTTTGTTGAACGGAAAGGCCCGTAGCGTCGCGAGCGATGAATAGCCGGTGCCGAAATCGTCGATCGAGATGCCGACGCCGAGCGCCTTGATGCGCTGCAGCGTGTCGACCGCGCGGTCGAAATTGCGGATCAGCATCGATTCGGTGACCTCGATTTCCAGCCGGTTGGCCGGAAGCCCGGTTGTATTCAGGGTTTCGGTGATCACCGAGGCGAGATCGCCCTGCTGGATCTGGATTGGCGACACATTGACCGCGACGGTGAGCGGTACCGCCCAGCGCGCGGCCTCGGCACAGGCTTCGCGCAGCACCCAGGTGCCGACCTCCTCCATCAGGCCGATGGATTCGGCGAGGCCGATGAACAGATCGGGTGCTACGGGGCCGTGCGTCGGGCTGTTCCAGCGCAGCAGCGCCTCGAAGCCGCTGCAGAGCGACGATCGCATGCAGAACATCGGCTGATAGACCAGCGACAATTCGCGATGCTGCAAGGCGAGGCGCAGATCCTGCTCGAGCGCGCGGCGCTTCTGCCACTCGGACTGGACCGACGCATCGTAGAAGCCGAGGGTGTTCGGGCGTTCTTTCTTGATGACGTGCAGGGCCTGGCTGCTATGGGCGAGCAGCGCGCCCGGCGTCATGCCGTCGAAAGGGTGCAGCGCGATACCGACCGAGGCCGAAATGCCGATTTCGCGGCCATCGGCGAGGACGATGGGATCGGCGATCGTGCGCAGCAGGCGGCGGGCCAGGGTTTCGACCAGTTCGGGCTGTTCGCACCCGGCCTGGACCACCACGAACTCGTCACCGCCAATGCGGGCCACGAGATCGGACTCGCGCACCTGGCGGGCGATCCGCCCGGCGATTTCGCGCAGCACGCTGTCGGCCACCGCGTGGCCGAACAGATCGTTGATGCCCTTGAAATCGTCGATGTCGAAGGTGAGCAGGGCGACGTTTTCGCGGCGGCGGCGGGCTTCGCCCAGGATCTGGTCGAGCCGTTCGAGGAGATGGGTACGGTTGATCAGGTTGGTGAGCGGATCGTGCGAGGACATGTAGCGGATCCGCTCCAGCGCCACCTTGCGGTCGGTGATTTCCTGGCAGATGCCGCGCACGGCGACGATGGCGCCGGTGTCGTCGGTCTCGGGCCGCATGTCGATCCAGAACCAGCGCCGTGCGCCCTCCTCCGCGCCACGGATGCGGATTTCCGCCGCGGCAGCCTGGCCGGTTTCGGCCACGGTGCGGAAGGTCGCGAGGAACGCCGTCCTGTCGGTCTCGTCCATCTGTCCGGTCAGGACATCGAACAGCGGCACGAAACGATCCGGATCGGTGCCGAAGAGTTCGTGCATGTCCTCCGACCAGGAGGTGAGATGATCGTCGAGCCGAACGCGCCAGTTGCCGATCCTGGCGATTCGGTGGATGGTCCGCAGGTCTTCGAGGGCTTCGTTGGCGCAGCGGATGGAGCGGCGCGCCACGTCGAATGCCATGCCCGCCGCGAGGTTGAACCGGCGGATGGCCGGATCGTCGGCTCCCGCGTGAAGATCCCGCGCGAGATCGGCCGAGGCATGGATGAAGGTTTCGTGGAGGCGGTCGATCTCGGCCGGATCGACGCAACCCGCCTGGAGTTTCTGCCCCATCAGCGGCGCGTTCCGGGCCGGCCGGGCGAGATGCGGCCGGAGGGCGGCGCCAAGCGGGGGGCGGCTTCGGGCGGTATGAGACCGCGCGCCAGGAAGCCATTGCTGGCACAATCTTCTATCGGGGCCGCAATGAAACCGATCATGAAAATCCTGGATCTCCGAACGGGCGGAATTCTGATTTCCTTATGCCTTTCAAAGATGAACAAAACGTTTCTGCAATTCATGACAAAGTGGTGTGGCACTTGACTTGCCGGCGCGACCGACCCATCGTCGTCTTATCCGAGGGGTGCGTCGACGGACGCTGAGAGCCGGGAAGCCGGCAACCCTTTGAACCTGATCCGGGTTGCGCCGGCGGAGGGACGGGATCATCCAGACCGAACCATACGCCCCAGCGTCGCCCCTGTTCCGAGGAGCGCGCCATGAACGTCCAGACCAAGCCTGCCAGTGTCACGACCGGCCCGATCGCCGGCTCGCGCAAGGTGTTTACCTCGCCCGAGGGGCGGCCCGACATCGCCGTGCCGTTCCGCGAGGTCGACCTGCACCCCAGCGCGGGGGAAGCGCCGTTCCGGCTCTATGACACGTCGGGGCCGTTCACCGACCCGCATTTCAGCCTCGATCTCGACAACGGGCTGCCGCTGGTGCGCGGCGCCTGGATCGAGCGGCGCGGATTCGATGCCGTGGCCGGCCGGGCGGTCAAGCCGGAGGACAACGGATTCGCGGCGGCGGACCGGCTGGTGCCGCCCTGCCCCGCCGGGCGGAGCGTGTTCGCCGGCAAGGACGGTGCGCTGGTGACGCAGTATGAATACGCGCGGGCCGGGATCGTCACGGAAGAGATGATCTATGTCGCGCATCGCGAAAATCTCGGCCGGGCGAAGGCCGCCGAAGGCGCGGCGGCGCGGCGGGCGGATGGCGAGCGGTTTGGCGCGGCGATCCCCGAATTCGTGACACCGGAATTCGTCCGCAGCGAAATCGCGGCGGGACGGGCGATCATTCCGGCGAACATCAACCACCCCGAGCTGGAGCCGGTGATCATCGGGCGCAATTTCCTCGTCAAGATCAACGCCAATATCGGCAACTCGGCGGTCACCTCGGGGGCCGCGGAAGAGGTCGAGAAGCTGGTCTGGGCGATTCGCTGGGGCGCGGATACGGTGATGGACCTCTCCACCGGGCGGAACATCCACAACATCCGCTCCTGGATCATGCGCAACTCGCCGGTGCCGATCGGCACCGTGCCGATCTACCAGGCGCTTGAGAAGGTCGGCGGCGATCCGGACAAGCTCGACTGGGAGGTGTTCCGCGACACGCTGATCGAGCAGGCCGAGCAGGGCGTGGACTATTTCACCATCCATGCCGGGGTGCGGCTCGCCCATGTGCCGCTGACGGCGAAGCGGGTGACCGGCATCGTCTCGCGCGGCGGGTCGATCATGGCGCGCTGGTGCCTCGCGCATCACCGCGAGAGCTTCCTCTACGAGAAGTTCGACGAGATCTGCGACATCATGCGCAAGTATGACGTGTCGTTCTCGCTGGGCGACGGGCTGCGGCCCGGCTCGATCGCCGATGCCAATGACGCGGCGCAGTTCGCCGAGCTGGAGACGCTGGGCGAGCTGACGAAGATCGCCTGGGCCAAGGGCTGCCAGGTGATGATCGAGGGCCCCGGCCATGTGCCGATGCACAAGATCAAGGAGAACATGGAAAAGCAGCTCGAGGTCTGCCACGAGGCGCCGTTCTACACGCTCGGGCCGCTGACCACCGACATCGCGCCGGGCTACGATCACATCACCTCGGCGATCGGGGCGGCGATGATCGGCTGGTTCGGCACCGCCATGCTCTGCTACGTCACGCCGAAGGAGCATCTCGGCCTGCCCAACCGCGACGATGTGAAGACCGGGGTCATCACCTACCGTCTTGCGGCGCACGCGGCGGATCTCGCCAAGGGGCATCCGGCGGCGAAGCTGCGCGACGACGCGGTGAGCCGGGCGCGCTTCGAGTTCCGCTGGGAGGACCAGTTCAATCTCGGCCTCGACCCGGACACGGCGCGCGCCTTCCACGACGAGACGATGCCCAAGGAGGCGCACAAGGTCGCGCATTTCTGCTCGATGTGCGGGCCGAAATTCTGCTCGATGAAGATCACCCAGGACATTCGCGACGAGGTGGCGCGCGAGGAAGGGCTCGCGCAGAAGGCGGCGGAGTTCCGCGATGGCGGCAGCCGCATCTATGTCGAGGATCAGGCGGCGGAGTGAAGCCATGAAGGTCGCCATCATCGGCGGCGGCATCATCGGGCTCGCCCTGGGCTGGCGCCTCGCGCAGCGCGGCGCCGAGACCACGGTGTTTGAGCGCGATGCAATCGGCCGCGGCGCCAGCTACGCCGCGGCCGGGATGCTCGCCGCTGGCTGCGAGGCGGAGCCGGGCGAACAGGCGCTCGGGGTGCTCAACCGCGAGTCGCTGGCGCTGTGGCCGGACTTCGCGGCGGAACTCGAGGCGGCCACCGGCATGGAGGTCGGGTTGCGGCGCGAGGGCACGATGCTGATCGCCCTCAACCGCGACGACGCGGCGAAGCTGCGCCACGACATGGAATTCCAGAAAAGCCAGGGCATCGAGCTCGAATGGCTGACGCCGGCCGAGGCGCGCGCGCGCGAGCCCTATCTCGCGCCGCAACTGGCCGGGGCGGTGTTTTCGCCAGACGACATACAGGTCGACAACCGCGCGGCGACGGCGGCGCTGGCCGAGGCGTTCCGCCGTGCGGGCGGGGTGCTGCGCGAGCGGATGCCCGTGCGGCGGATCGAGACCGATGGCAGCCGCGCCCGGGGCGTGGTGACCGCCGAGGGGGTTCACGCGGCGGATGTGGTCGTGCTGGCGGCTGGCGCCTGGTCCGCCGGGTTCGATCTGCCGGTGCCGCTGCCGCCGGTCCGCCCGATCAAGGGGCAGATGCTCTCGGTGCAGATGGACCCGGAAATCCCCCTGCTGCGCCATGTGATCTGGGCGCCGCGGGCCTATCTGGTGCCACGGCGGAGTGGCCTGCTGGTCATCGGTGCGACGGTCGAGGAACGCGGGTTCGATGGCGCAATGACGGCCGGCGGGCTTTATTCGCTGCTCGACGGCGCCTGGCGCGCCTTGCCGGGGATCGAGGAGCTCGCCGTGGTGGAAACCTGGGTCGGTTTCCGGCCCGGATCGCGCGATGACGCCCCTGTGCTCGGTCCCAGCGCCCTGCCCGGCCTGATGTTCTGCACCGGGCATCACCGCAACGGCATTCTGCTCACCCCGGTCACCGCCGCGGCGATGGCGGCGACGATCCTGGAGCAGAAGCTTGATCCGCGCATCGCCCCGTTCGGGATCGGGCGCTTCGCGCGGGTGAGGAGTGCTGCATGAATCGCGAGGAAATCCGGGTGAACGGCGCGTTCGAGCCGATTGCGGCGAGCATTGCCGCATTGCTGGAGGCGAAGGGGCTGCATGAAACCAAGGGGCTGGCGGTGGCGCTGAACGCCTCCGTGGTGCCGCGGGCGGCCTGGGCACGCACCCGGCTGATGCCGGGCGACGAGATCGAGATCGTTCGCGCGGTCGGAGGGGGCTGAGATGAGCGCATTCGAGATCGGCGGCGTTGCTCTCGGCTCGCGCCTGTTCATGGGCAGCAGCGCCTATCCGAACCAGCAGGTGCTGCTCGACGCGCTGGAGGCGGCGGATCCGTCGCTGGTCACCGTGGCGATCAGACGAATCAGCCTCGATGCTTATGGCGGCTCGCTGCTCGATGCGCTGGGCGGACGATACCGGCTGCTGCCGAATACCGCCGGCTGCTCGACCGTGCGCGATGCGGTGCTGACCGCCGAACTCGCACGCGAGGCGCTGGAGACCGACTGGATCAAGCTTGAAATCATCGGTGACCGGGAAACCCTGTATCCGGATGCCGAACTGCTGATCGAGGCGACCGGCGCGCTGGTGAAGGCGGGGTTCACCGTGCTGCCCTATTGCACGGACGATCCGATTCTCTGCCGCAAGCTGGCGGATCTCGGGGCGGCCGCCGTGATGCCGCTGGGCTCGCCGATCGGCTCGGGGCTCGGGATCGCCAACCCCTACAATATCGAGCGGATCTGCGCGCAGAGTGCGGTGCCGGTGGTGCTTGATGCCGGGATCGGCACCGCGTCGGACGCGACGCTGGCGATGGAACTCGGCTGCGACGCCGTGCTGCTCAACACCGCGATTGCCCGGGCGCATGACCCGGTGCGGATGGCGGCGGCGATGCGGGCGGCGGTGGAAGCCGGTTTCGGCGCCCGCGCGGCGGGACGGATTCCGAAACGGCTGCGGGCCGAGGCATCGAGCCCGGAACTCGGGCTGATCGGCGCCTGAGGACAAGCGCGCCGCGTGCCGCCCCGTAGCCTGTGGCGAGCTGCGGGCATGGCCTCGTGGCCGGAAACCACGGCTCACGTATTGCCAAAGGCTGATCGATCAGATCATAGTCGCTGCCTATAAAGCGAGCTTGGACACGGGGAACACAAAATGGGTCAGAGCGCCCCCTTGACAGCTGAGGAAGATATTCGGGCCGACATGGCGAAGTCCATCCTGCCGTCGGATGACAGCGAGATCGAACTCGACGCGATGATGCGAAACGCAACACTTGCGTCGCAGTTCCTGCGCTGCATTGCCAATCCGCACCGGCTGATGGTGCTTTGCCATCTCACGCATGGCGAAGCGTCGGTCGGCCAGCTTGAGCGCGAACTGGGCATCCGCCAGGCGCATCTGTCGCAGCAGCTGGCGCGGCTGCGGCAGGACGGAATGGTAACGACGCGACGCGATTCCCGGACGATCTACTACTCGCTCGGCAGCGAGGCGGCGCGGGAGGTTGTCGCGCTGATCTACCGGCTGTTCTGCACCGCGGAGACGGGTAGCGCGGGCGGCTGCGGCTGACGCGCGGCGTCGAGCCCCCGCACGACCCAGATTCCGGCCAGCATCGCGCCCACGAACGGCGCGATGACGAGCGGATCCAGTGCCAGCGCCGTGATGGCCGGCCCCGGACACAGGCCGGCGAGCCCCCAGCCGACGCCGAAGATCGCAGCCCCGCCGGCAAGCCGCGCGGTGATGCCGCTGCGCCGGAGCACGGGAAAGCTGCCGCCGGCGAGCGGCGCGGAAAGCCGCCGGCCGAGCGCGAAGCCCAGTGCGGCGATGATCACGCCGCCGCCCATGACGAAGGCCAGGCTCGGGTCCCAATGACCGGCGAAGTTGAGGAATCCCAGCACCTTCGCGGGATCGACCATGCGGGAGAGCAGAAGCCCGGCACCGAAGAGCAGGCCGGCGGCGAAGGCGATCAGGGGCTGGCGCATCAGAGGGCTCCGAGGTCACGGGTGAGGAAGACCACGATCACGGCGATGGCCATGAAGATGAGCGTGGCGACGATCGATCGCGGCGAGACGCGGGCCAGGCCGCAGACGCCGTGGCCGGAGGTGCAGCCGCCGCCGAGCGCGGTGCCGATGCCGACCAGCAGGCCGGCGCCGATCATCACCGGCAGGCCGGCGGCGACATGGATGGAGGGCGCGGCGCCGAGCGTGCGCGCGAGAAGGCCGGCCAGAAGCAGGCCGGAGATGAAGGCGAGCCGCCAGTCCCGCCCGGAGCGCTGGATCAGGTCGCCGGCAATGCCGGTGATGCCGGCAATGCGGCCGATGCCGAGCCAGAGCAGGGCAGCGGATGCGCCGATCAGCAGCCCGCCCGCGAGATCGGGCAGCGGGGTGAAGCGCGTGGGAAAGAGTGCGGGAAGCAGCATGAGGCGGGGTCCTCGCCGTCAGAGCGTGTTGAGCGGAATCTTGAGGTAGCGGCGGCCGTTCGGCGCCGGCTTCGGCAGATCGCCGCCGCTGATGTTCACCTGCAGCGACGGCAGGATCAGCACCGGGGCCGCGAGAGTCGCATCCCGCGCCTCGCGCATGGCGACGAACTGCTCCTCGCCGATGCCGGTGTTGATCTGCAGGTTCTTCGCCTTCTGTTCGCCGATCGTGCTTTCCCATTCCGGCTCGCGCCCGCCGGGCTGGTAGTCATGCGCGGTGAAGACGCGGGTTTCGTCCGGCAGGCTGTAGAGGCGGTGGACCGAGCGATACATCGCGTGCGCGTCCCCGCCCGGGAAATCGCAGCGGGCGGTGCCGTAATCGGGCTGGAACAGCGTGTCGCCCACGAAAACGGCGTCGCCCACATGGTAGGACATGCAGGCCGGTGTGTGGCCGGGCGTGTAGATCGCCTCGGCCTCGATCGTGCCGACCGCGAAGCGCTCGCCATCGTGAAACAGGTGGTTGAACTGGCTTCCATCGGTGGGAAAGTCGGGGCCGAGGTCGAAAATGTCGGCGAAATTGGCCTGGACAGGCGCGATATGATCGCCAATGCCGATCACGCCGCCGCCCAGATTGCGCTGCAGGTAGCGCGCGGCGGAGAGATGATCGGCATGGACGTGGGTTTCGAGAATCCAGTCTATGGTGAGGCCGCGTTCGCGTACTTTTGCGATCAGCGCGTCGGCGGAGGTGGTGGAAACCCGGCCGGCTTTCGGGTCGTAATCGAGCACGGAATCGATGATCGCGGCGTGCGCGGTGGCCGGGTCGACCACGATGTAGCTGATCGTGCTCGTCGCGGGATCGAAGAACGGCAAGACTTCGGGGCGCAGGCTCATCGCAGCCTCCTTGGGATATCATATTCTGTACATCGAATATGAGAAGCCGCCCGCCCCGGTCAATAGGAGGGGACCGTGGCGGTCAGCCGATCCGGTCACATCCTCGCATATAGGGCCGCAGCGCGTCCGGAACAGTGATCGAGCCGTCGGCGTTCTGGTAGTTTTCCATCACGGCGATGAGGGCGCGTCCGGTCGCAACGCCGGAGCCGTTCAGGGTGTGGACGAAATCCGGCTTCGCCGGCTTCGGGCCGGTCTGCGGCGGGCGGTAGCGGGCGTTCATGCGGCGGGCCTGAAAGGCGCGGCAGTTCGAGCAGGAGGAGATTTCGCGATAGGCCCCCTGCCCCGGCAGCCATACCTCGAGATCGTAGGTCTTGGCCGAGGAGAAGCCGGTGTCGCCGGCGCAGAGCAGCATGCGGCGATAGGGCAGGCCCAGGCGTTCCAGCACGGATTCGGCGCAGCTTGTCATCCGCTCGTGCTCGTCGGCGCTGGCCTCCGGCGTGGTGAGCGAGACGAGCTCGACCTTCCAGAACTGGTGCTGGCGCAGCATTCCGCGGGTGTCGCGCCCGGCTGAGCCGGCCTCGGAGCGGAAGGACGGGGTCAGCGCCGTCATGCGCAGCGGCAGGCTGGCGGCATCGAGGATGTCGCCGGCGGCGAGGTTGGTCAGCGGCACCTCGGCGGTGGGGATCAGCCAGCGACCGTCGGTGGTGCGGAAGAGGTCCTCGGCGAATTTGGGAAGCTGGCCGGTGCCATACATCGTCGCGTCGTTGACGAGCAGCGGCGGCGAAACCTCGGTATAGCCGTGCTCGTTCACATGCAGGTCGAGCATGAACTGGCCGAGGGCGCGCTCGAGCCGGGCGAGATCGCCGCGCAGCACGGTGAACCTGGCGCCGGCGAGCTTGGCCGCGCCGGCGAAATCCATCAGGCCGAGGGCTTCGCCGAGTTCGAAATGCTGCCTTGCCTCGAAATCGAATGAGGGCGGTGCGCCGACCCGTTTTTGCTCCACATTGGCGGTTTCGTCGGGGCCATCGGGGACGTCGGCATCGAGGACGTTGGGCAGGACGGCAAGCAGCTCGTCCAGCTTGCGTGCCGATTCGGCAAGCCAGGCGTTGGCGGTCTCGATCGACTGGCGCAGGGCCGTGCCTTCGGCTTCGAGGGCCGTGGTATCCTCGCCGGCGCGCTTGGCCTGGCCGATCGCGCGGGCGAGTTCGTTGCGGCGCGTTTCGTGGCCCTGAAGCTCGGTCTGTGCGCGGCGGCGCTCTTCATCGAGAGCGCGGATCGGTGCTGCCGCGCCCTCGTCCGCCCCTTCCGGCCCGGCAAGTCCTCGTCGGCGCATCGCAGCACCAAAGGCCGCGGCGTCGTCGCGAATGGCTTTCAGGTCATGCATTCTCGGAAACCTCGGCTTTCGGCTCGACCATCTTCACCGCGAAGATCGACAGTTCGAACAGGGCGATCAGCGGCAGCGCGAGGCCGGTCATGGTAAAGACGTCCGGCGGGGTCAGGATCGCCGCGACGATGAAGCAGCCGACATAGGCATAGCGGCGGTATTTCTTCAGCGCCGCCGCGTTGACGATGCCGACCCGGCCGAGCAGCGTCAGCAGTACCGGCAGTTCGAAGCAGATGCCGAAGGCGAAGATCAGCTTCATCACCAGGTTGAGATAGTCCGAGACGCGCGGCAGCACGTTAATCTGGAAATTCGCGTTGTGCGGGTTCGTCTGAAAACTCAGGAAAAACTTCCAGGCATTTGGAAATATGACATAATATGCCAGCGCGCCGCCGGCGAAGAACAGCACCGGCGTGGCGATCAGGAAGGGCAGCAGCGCGCGTTTTTCCGATCGGTAGAGGCCGGGCGCGATGAACAGCCAGATCTGCGTGGCGATGACCGGGAAGGAGATGAAGGCGGCGGCGAAGATCGCGACCTTCACATAGGTGAAGAACGCCTCGTAGAGCGCCGTGTAGACGAGTTCCGGCTTCTGCCCGCGCTCCTTGAGGATGTTGACGAGCGGCTGGGCGAGGAAGTGATAGATCGGCTGCGCGTAGTAGTACGACACGAGGAAGGCGGCGAGGAAGGCGAGGCCCGACCAGAGCAGGCGGCGGCGCAGCTCGGCCAGATGGTCGAGCAGCGGCATTTCCTTGTCGTTGATCGGGTCCGCGTCCTGCGGCGTTTCGGTCTCATCGGATGTCATGCGGCGGGCCTACCAGAGTCGCGTGCCGGGGGGAATGAAGGCGGGCACCGGTCGGGCGCGCACCGCGTCGGGCGGAATGAAAGCGGGCATATCCGGCGGGAATTCGTCATCCGCCGCCCCCTCGATCACGGTGTCGGCGGCCGAGGGAACGCCATAGGTTTCGCCCTCCGCCGGATCGAAGCTGCTGCGAATGGTGCCATCGGGGTCGACATGGCGCTCGATCGTGCTGCCGAGATCGAAATTGCGGAGATTGCGCAGATCATTGCCGATATCGGCGAGATCGGCCTCGCGCATGAGTTCCTGAACATGACCCTGGAACTCGCTGGCAAGGCCGCGCATCTTGCGCAGCGCCGCAGTCGCCGTGCGGATGGCCACCGGCAGGTCCTTGGGCCCGATGACGACGAGCGCCACCATCAATATCACGCCAATTTCTGGCCAGGAAAATCCGAGCATGTCCGTCCGCTTAAACCGGCCTCTCTGCTAGCAGTCCTGCGCCCGAGGTCAAGGATCGGCGGGGGCCGGACCGGCCGGCTCGACCAGAAGATCGCTGCGCTTGGGCAGGTCGCGCAGCGATTTGAGGCCGAACTGGACCAGGAAATGCGGCGTCGTGGCCCAGAGCGCCGGGCGGCCGGGGGCTTCGCGATGGCCGGCGGGGGTCACGAGATCGGCTTCAAGCAGTGCATCAAGCGCCGATTGCGAGAGGCTGACGCCGCGGATCTCCTCGATCTCGGCGCGGGTGACGGGCTGGTGATAGGCGATGACGGCGAGCGTCTCCATCGCCGCGCGCGGCAGGCGGCGGGGGATTTCCACGACCCGGCGCAGCGCCGGCGCGAGATCCGGGGCGGTGCGGAACATCATCCCCTGCCCCGCCTCGACCAGTTCGATTCCACCACCCTCGTGGCGGGCGCGGAGGGAGGCCAGCACCGCGTCGAGATCCTCGCCCTCGGGCAGCAGGGTGGCGAGGGTGCGCATCGGCACCGGGTCGCGGCTGGCGAAGATCACCGCCTCGATCAGCCGTTCGGCGTGCGGGCGGGCGCTGGGCGGTTCGGTGTCATTCATGGTCGGGTTCGGGCTCCGGGCCGGGACGGATCTGGATGGGGCCGAAAGGCAGCTCCTGGCGGAGCGCGAGCTGGCCGTCGCGGGCGAGTTCGAGCCCGGCGAGCAGCGTGCTGGAAAGGGCGGCGCGGCGGGCGAGCGGCGGTTCGGGCGAATCGGGCAGTTCGGGCGGCAGGAAGCCGGCGAGGTCGGTCCAGTCCCGCGTTGCGCCGAGCAGCCGGGTCAGGCGCTCCAGCGCCTGCTGCACCGACCAGAAATTCATCGGCTTCGGCCGGTATTGCCGCTTCGCGCCGGACCGGCGGCGGGCGGCGAGATAGGCCGTCAGCAGCGAGGTGAGGTCGACGCGCAGCCGCGAGCGGTCGATCTCGGTGAAATCCTCGGGCGCGCCGCGGGGAAAGACGTCGTGGCCGAGTTGCGGCCGCGCGCCGAGCCAGGCGGCACCCTCGCGGATGGCCTCCAGCGCCTGGAGCCGGGCGGCCAGCACGTCGGCGGCGATCTCGCCCTCTTCGGCGGCGGTCTCGTCCTCGGGCAGCAGCAGGCGGGATTTCAGCCAGGCGAGCCAGGCGGCCATGACCAGCCAGTCCGCCGCGAGTTCCAGCCGCACCCGCCGCGCGCCCTCGACGATCGCGAGATATTGCTCGACGAGGGCGAGGATCGAGACATTGGCGAGATCGACCTTCTGGCTGCGGGCCAGTTCCAGCAACAGGTCGAGCGGTCCCTCGAACCCCTCGAAGCGGACGATGAAGGCTTCGACGGGTTCGGAGGGCGGCGCGGCGTCAGAATCCGGCATTGACGCCAGCAAGGTGGAGGAACCAGGCAGCGACGCGCGGCACCCAGAGGCCGAGCGCGTCCGATACCGGGTTGAAGCGGATGCCGAACTGGCCGAGCAGCGCAGGCAGGATGAAGATCACCGAAAGGATGAGCAGGATGCCGAGCCGCTCGACGCGGGCGAGCATTCTGGCGGCGGGTAGCGGCAGCAGGCCGACGGCGATCCGCCCGCCGTCGAAGGGGGGCAGCGGCAACAGGTTGAACAGGCCGAGCACGATGTTGAAGAGCAGGAAATAGAGCAGGAAATCGCCAAGGACCGGCACATTCCCGAAGCCGGCGATGGCGAAGGCGGCGGCGAGGGCGAGGACGAAATTCGACAGCGGGCCGGCGGCGGCAACGATCGCCATGCCGCGCCGCGGATCGCGGAACCCGGTCGGGTCCACCGGCACCGGCTTCGCCCAGCCGAACATGAAGTCGATCCGTCCGATCGTCAGAAGCTGGCTGGCGATGAGAAACAGCGGCAGGATCACCGTGCCGAACCGGTCGACATGGCGCAGCGGATTGAACGAGAGCCGCCCGGCGCGCTGGGCCGTGCGGTCACCCAGGGCCAGCGCGGCGTAGCCATGCGCGAGTTCATGCAGCACGATCGCCGGGATCGCCGCGAGCACGCTGATCACGACCGAAAGGATGGGGTTATGGGTCATGGAATCGCCGTCTGCTTGAGGCGGGGGATCAGCGCTACGTCGAGATCGGGCACGGCTTCGAGCACCGCGCGGTTGGCCGCAGGCTCTCCGGGGCAGTAGAGGGCGAGGTCGCAGCCGGCGGCAAGGGCGCGCAGGGCGCGGGAGGCCGGCGTGCCGTCGAGCGCGCCCATCGCGAGGTCGTCGCTGACCAGAATGCCCCGGAAGCCGATCCGCCCGCGGATCACCTCCTCGATGATCCGGCGCGAGAAGGTCGCGGGATGGGCGGGGTCGAGCGCCTCGTAGAGGATATGCGCGGTCATGCCCCAGGGCAGGTCGCGATTCGCCGCGAAGGGCGCGAAATCGGCATCGAGCGCGGTTGCGGTGACGCGTGGCAGGCCGTGATGGCTGTCGAGCCCGGCGCGGCCGTGGCCGGGCATGTGCTTCATCACCGGCACGATGCCCTGGAACATCAGGCCCCAGGCGATGTCCGCCCCCAGCGCGCCGACCACGGCGGGGTCGGCGGCGATCGCCCGGTCGCCGATCACGTCATGCGCACCCGGAACCGGGACGTCGAGCACCGGGGCGGCGACAACGTCGAACCCCGCGTCGCGGGCCATCGCGCCGATCGCGGCGCCATGGGCGCGGGCGGCGTTGCGGGCGGCGTCGGGGTCCGTCGCGAACAGGGCGCCGAGATGGGCGGCGGGCGGCAGTTCGGGCCAGTGCGGCGCGCGCAGCCGGGCGACGCGGCCGCCTTCCTGGTCGACCATCAGCACCGCCTCTTTCGGCAGGCTCTCGCGCAGCGCGGCGACGAGATCGCGGAGCTGCGCCGGGTCGGCGATGTTGCGGCCGAACAGGATCACGCCCGCCGGCGGATGCTCGGCGAACAGCGCGCGTTCCTCCGGCGCGAGGGTGGGGCCGGCGATGCCGAGTATGGCGGCCTTCATGGACGGTGCCTCACTTCGGCGGGACGTAGCAGGCGACGTGGCGGGTCTTCAACCGGTCGCAGAACGCGGCGGCGGCGGCGGCGCTGGCGAAGCCGCCAAGGCGCAGCCGGTAGAAGGTCTGCCCGTTCACCGTGCCCGGCACAACGACGGGGGTGCGCCCGGCCAGCAGGTCGGGCACGCGGGCAAGCAGGATCTGCCAGGCCTCATTGGCTTTCGCCATCGAGACGAGGGCGCCGAGCTGGATGTCATGCGGTCCGGCACTCGCGGCTTGCGTGGGCGGGATGATCGTGGGCATGGCCTTGCCGACCTGCGGGTTGGGCGCGGCGGCTGCGGCCGTGGCTGGCGTCGTGGCCGGCGCGGCCGAGGCG
>JAJZFF010000654.1 GCA_021805485.1 Pseudomonadota bacterium | reverse complement strand
AGGTCAGCAGGCGCAGCAGCGAGCGGGAGGTGGTCATGCTCATCTCGTTCATCAGAAATATCCCTCGCGCTTCTTCTTTTCCATTGCCGCGGCGTCGTCGTGGTCGATCAGCCGGCCCTGACGCTCGGACAGGCGGGACTCGCGCATTTCGGCGAGCACTGCCTCCAGTGTTTCGGCCTCGGACTCGATCGCGGCGGTGAGCGGGTAGCAGCCAAGCGTGCGAAAGCGGACCTTGCGGAGTTGCGGCACCTCGTCGGGGTTGAGCGGGAGGCGATCGTCATCGACCATCAGGAGCTGGCCGCCGCGCTCGACCACCGGGCGTTCCTTAGCGAAATAGAGCGGCACGACGGGGATGTTCTCGCGGGCGATGTAGTTCCAGATATCCGCCTCGGTCCAGTTCGAGAGCGGAAAGACCCGCATGGTCTGGCCGGGGGCGAGGCGGGTGTTGAACAGGTTCCAGATTTCCGGCCGCTGCGCCTTCGGGTCCCACCCGTGGCCGGCGGTGCGCACCGAGAAGATGCGCTCCTTGGCGCGGGATTTTTCCTCGTCGCGCCGCGCGCCGCCGAAGGCCGCGTCGAACTGGAGCTCGTCGAGCCCGGCCTTCAGCGTTTCCGTCTTCATCACCTGCGTGTAGGTCGATGCGCCGTAATCGAACGGATTGACGCCGCGGGCCGCGGCCTCGGCGTTGTGGCGGACGATGAGGTCGAGGCCGAGCCGTTTCACCGTTTCGTCACGGAAGCGGATCATCTCGCGGAATTTCCAGCCGGTATCGACATGCATCAACGGGAAGGGCGGCCTTGCCGGATAGAATGCCTTCATCGCAAGATGCAGCATCACCGAACTGTCCTTGCCGATCGAATAGAGCATCACCGGGTTGCGGAACCCCGAAGCCGTCTCGCGGATGATCTCGATGCTTTCCGCCTCGAGGGCTGCGAGATCGGCATCGAGTGTGGCGGTGTCTGTCACGGTCATGACGGGCCTCGTTTCCGTAAGCAATTTCCTTTCGAAAACAGAAACGCCTCCGGCCCGCAAGAGCCGGAGGCGAATTGAGCAGGAACCGGTTCCCGGTCGGGCCGTGGGGAGTTTGCTGTGCCCCGAAGCCCGGTCCGGGCGGAAAAACGGTTCGCGCTTACTTGCCGGCCTTTTCCTTCGGCAGCGGCACCGCGACGAACAGGGCCTGGTTGCCGCGCATCACCCGCAGCGCGATCGCCTTCGCCTTCGCGGCTTCGGCCTTATGGATCGCGGCGACCGCCTGGTCGAGATTGTTCACCGCCATGCTGCCGACGCCGACGATGACGTCACCCGAGCGCAGCCCGGCCTCATCGGCCGGAGAGTTCGGCGCGACATGGGCGATCAGCGCGCCCGAGACATTGTCGGGCAGGTTGAGCTGCTGACGGGCGGCATCGCTCAGCGGAGCAAGGGAGAGACCAAGTTCGGGCTTGTGCATGGCCGGGCCGCTCTGGCTGCCACCCGGTGCGAAAGCCGCCTCGGCATTGGCCGGCATTTTCTCGACACGCAGATTCAGCTCGTGCGATGCGCCGCCGCGCAGATAGCTGATGCTGGCCTTGCCGTCCGGCTTGATGCCGGAGATGGCGAGGGCGAGCTCGCGCGGGTCGCGCACCATCTTGCCATCGACCTTGGTGATGATATCGCCCGGCTTCAGACCGGCCTTGGCCGCCGGGCCGTTCGGCATGGTCTCGGCGATCAGCGCGCCGTCGGCGCGGCCGTCATGCACGGGAACGCCCATCGCCTGGGCCATTTCCGGCGTGATGGTCTGCACCTGCACGCCGATGAAGCCGCGGGTGATATGTCCCGACTTGATCAGTTCGTCGGCGATGCGCTTGACCATGTCGGAGGGGATCGAGAAACCGATACCGACCGAACCGCCGGAGGGCGTCAGGATCGCGGTGTTCACGCCGATGACCTCGCCGCGCTGGTTGAGCAGCGGGCCGCCGGAATTACCTTCGTTGATCGGTGCGTCGATCTGGATGAAGCTGTCGTACTGGCCATCGCCGATGTCGCGACCAAGGGCGGAGACGACGCCGGTGGTCACCGTTTCGGCGAGGCCGAACGGGTTGCCGATCGCGATCACCCACTGGCCGGGCACGACCTTCGCCGAGTCGCCGAGCTGGAGGTAGGGGAAGGGCTTGTCCCGCTTGACCTTCAGCACCGCGAGATCGGTACTCGGGTCGGTGCCGACGATCTTGGCCGGCAGCTTCGATCCGTCGGACAGCGTGACGAAGACCGACTTCGCGTTCTTCACCACGTGATTGTTGGTCACGAGGTAGCCGTCAGACGAAATGAAGAAGCCCGAGCCCTTGGCTTCCACGGCCTGCGGCTGCTGCGGATGCGGGAAGGGGAACGGGAAGGCGAAGGGCATGCCGGGCGGCAGGCCGTTCTGCGCCTGCGTATTGTCCGCCTGCTGGACCTTGAGATGCACGGTCACCGACACGACCGCGGGGCTCACGTCCTTGACCAGGGGCGCGAAGCTCGGGATCGGCTTGAAGTCCTTCTGGACCTTTGACGTGGCGTCGAAGGCCTTGTCGTTGGCAAAGGCGCTGTCGAGCGAAATCGCGGCAAGCGTGCCACCGGCCAGCATGACGGCGGTGAGGGCAGCAAGCTGCCCGGGCCGGCGGCGGGCGAGGAACAGTTTCATTCAGTCTATCCTTCTTGTTCGGCCGGCGGCGCCGGCGGGAGTTGGGCCGCCCCGCGAGGGGGCGCGAAATGCGCCGCCGGGAGCGTCGCAGCAGGTAAGGCGCCGATCCGATACAGCATCCATTCCGCAGGCGGGACAGTTCCCGAAATGGATCGATCGCCCGTATGCGGATATAGCGCGCTTCCTAAACAGCACTATCCCGGCCCCATGAAACTCGTTTCATTCTCGAACATCGACAAGGACGAGTTCGGTTTCTTCAGCGCCTGCCTCGATCACGATCGCGCGCTCCCCACGTACCGCGACCCCGTCGCGCGCGGTCGCGGCCTGCCCGTTCACGGTGATCGAGCCGGTGGCGGGCACGAGATAGGCGGCGCGGCCCGGCGCGAGTTCGTGGGTCGTGCGCTCGCCGGGGGCGAGACGCGCGGCGAGCACGGCGGCATCCGCATGCAGAGGTAACGCGCCAGCCTCGGCATCGCCCGCCCGGCCGCCAGCGAGTACGAGAAGGCCCAAGCCGGTCGTGCGCGGGAAGGCGCGCGTGGCCCAGCCGGGTTCGACGCCGCGGCGGTCCGGCATGATCCAGATCTGGAACAGCCGGGTCGGTTCGTCCTCGAGATTATATTCGGCATGGACGATTCCGGTGCCGGCGTGCATCACCTGCACGTCGCCTGCGCGGGTTACACCGCGATTGCCGAGATTGTCCTGGTGGGTAATGGCGCCCTGCCGGATGAAGGTAACGATTTCCATGTCGCGATGCGGATGCGGGTCAAAGCCCGTTTGTGGCGCGACTTCGTCGTCGTTCCAGACCCGCAGCGCGCCCCAGCCCATGCGGGCGGGATCGTGATAATGGCCGAAGCTGAAGTGGTGATGAGCGTTCAGCCATTCATTGCGGAAACGGCCGATCGAGTCGAAGGGGCGGATGTCGATCATCGTCTTTCTCCTGCACGCCCTCTTGCGGAGGGGTGTGATATTATTCGATATCGAACGATATAGGTTGTTTTGGGCGGTGTTCAATCCCCGACGGCCGCGAGGCCAAGCCGGCGCAGCAGCTCATCGAGCGTCGCCAGTTCCTTGCCGTCGAGTCCACCCATCGCGGTGGCGATGTCGCCGGCGTGGCGGGGGAACAGATCCTCGATGAAGCGCTGGCCCTCGGCGGTGAGAACGACCCGCACGCTGCGGCGGTCTTCCGGGCACTGGACGCGCTCGACCAGGCCGCGGCGGGCCAGCTTGTCGATCACATCGGTCAGGTTGCCGGGGCTGGTCAGCAGCTTGCGCGTGAGGTCGCGCTGGGTGAGGGGGCCAAGATGCAGCAGCGCCTCGAGCACGCCGAGCTGCACATGGGTCAGCCCGGCGGCGGCAAGCCGCGCCTGCGTGCGCGCGAGAACGGCGTGGCTGGCCCGCATCAGCTTCACATAGGCCCGGACCGATGCTTTCGTGGCCTCGTCCTCGACGCCGAACATTTCCGCGCCTATCGGTTCATCAGTACCGCTAGCCGCGCGTGCTCGAGGACGTGCCGAGTCACGCCGCCGAGGATGAGTTGGCGGAGCCGGGAATGCGAATAGGCCCCCATGGCGAGGAGGTCGGCGCCGTATTCGGTGACGGCCGCGAGCAGGCCGGCACCTGCGCTGCGGTCGATGGCGCGGAACTCGGTGATGTCCGCGGCGATGCCGTGCAGTTCGAGATAGCCGGCAAGCTGGTCGGCGGCGGGACCCTGACGCTGATAGTCATGCGAGTGGAAGATGCGGACCTGCTGTGCGTCGGGGAGCCATGGCAGCACCGACGCGACGGCCGAGGCGCTTTCCGCGGTGCCGTTCCAGGCGATCGCGATCCGGGTGCCGATCAACGCGGCCGGTTCGACCGGGGCGATCAGCGCCGGGCGGCCGGAATCGAACAGCACGGCGTGCAGCGCGTCGGCGGAGGCGACTTCCTCGGCCGATTTCGGGTGCGGGACGACGATGAGATCGGACAGGCGCGCCTCGCTGGCGACGAGTTCCTCCTCGCGGCCGACCATCGAGTTGAACCAGGCACTGGCCTGGCCGACGGCGCCGCTGGCGTCGCGCACCGGCGCGCCGACGGCGATGCCGTGGGCCGCGGTTTCGGCGTCGAACAGCGCCGACAGCGCCCGGGCCTCGGTGTTGCCCTCCTTCTCGGTGGTCGCCAT
>JAJZFF010000151.1 GCA_021805485.1 Pseudomonadota bacterium | reverse complement strand
TCCGACGCCTATACCACCGGCTCGTCGATCATGCCGCAGAAGCGCAACCCGGACGCCGCCGAACTCGCCCGCGCCAAGGCCGGGCGGATCTTCGGGGCGCTCACCGGCCTGCTCGCGGTGATGAAGGGCCTGCCGCTCGCCTATGCGAAGGACATGCAGGAAGACAAGGAGCCGGTGTTCGACGCCGCCGACGCCGCCGAGCTCTGCCTTGCCGCGATGACCGGCATGGTCCGCGACATGGTGCCCGACGTGTTGCGGATGCGCGCCGTGGCCGGCGCCGATTTCTCGACCGCGACCGATCTGGCCGACTACCTGGTGCGCGATCTCGGCCTGCCCTTCCGCACCGCCCATCACGTCACCGGCCGGATCGTGAGCGAGGCCGAATCGCGCGGGCTGGACCTCGTCGCCCTGCCGCTCTCGGTCATGCAGGAGATCGAGCCGCGGATCACCGAAGCGGTGTACGATGTGCTGACCATCGAAGCCTCGGTCGCCGCCCGCCGCACCCTCGGCGGCACCGCGCCCGACAATGTCGCCCGCGCCGCCGCGCGCTGGCAGGAAACGCTGGCATGACCCGCTCGCTGCTGCTCGTCCTGCTCGCCTGCGCCGCCCTCGCCGCCTGCGGCCGCGCCGGCGCGCCCTCGCCGCCCGGCCCGGCGAGCCAGGTGATCTACCCGCATCAATATCCCGCCGAATGATGAACGCCCTCACCCGCGACCAGGCCTGGCATCGGCTGGTCGCCGCCCGGCCCAACCTGTCGTTCCACGCGATGGACGGGCTGTGCCTCGATGACGTGCCGCTCGCGTCCATCGCCGCCGCCCACGGCACGCCCACCTGGGTCTACAGCGCCGCGACGATCGAGGGGCGGCTCGCCGCGCTGCGCGCCGCCTTCGCCGCCGAAGGTCTGGCGCCCGCGATCCGCTACGCGGTGAAGGCGAACGACCATCTGGCGATTCTCGGCCGGGTTCGGGAAGGCGGCGCCGGGGCGGACGTGACCAGCGCGGGCGAATTCGCCCGCGCCGCGGCCGCCGGGATCGAACCGGCGGCGATGGTGTTCTCTGGTGTGGGCAAGCGGGAGGACGAGCTGCGCGCCGCGCTGGCCGCCGGCATCGGCCAGATCAACGTCGAAAGTGCCGAGGAACTGGAGATGATCTCCGGCATCGCCACGGCGATGGGGTGTGCAGCACCGGTCGCGCTGCGGGTGAACCCGGATGTCGCGGCCGGCGGGCACGACAAGATCAGCACCGGCCGCAAGGGCGACAAGTTCGGCATCGGCTTCGATGAGGCAGGCGCGCTGTATCGCCGCGCCGCGTCCCTGCCCGGCATCGGGGCGGTCGGATTTTCCACCCATATCGGCAGCCAGATCTTCGCGCCCGCCGCTTTCGAGGCGGCTTACCAGCGGGTGCTCGGCCTCATCGAAACGCTGCGCGGCGAGGGGTTCGCGGTCCGCCGCCTTGACCTCGGCGGCGGTTTCGGCATTCCCTATGACGACGGCACCGCCTTCCCCTTCGCGACGCAGGCGGCGATGGTGCGCCGCGTGCTCGGCGGCCATGATCTGGAGCTGATCGTCGAGCCCGGCCGCTGGCTGGTCGGCCCGGCCGGCGTGCTGCTCGCCCGCGTTACCCTGATCAAGCGCGCTGGCGCCGAGCGTTTCGTTGTGCTCGATGCCGGGATGAACGACCTGATGCGCCCGGCGCTCTACGGCGCGCGGCACGGCATCGTCCCCATCGCCGCCGCCGATGCCGCGGTCGCGCCGGCGCCGGCGGAGGTGGTCGGCCCGGTCTGCGAGAGCAGCGACCGCTTCGGCACCCACGACCTGCCCGACCTCGCCCCCGGCGCGCTCGTCGCGCTGCTCGATGCCGGCGCCTATGGCGCGACGATGAGCAGCACCTATAACGGCCGCCCCTTCGCCGCCCAGGTGATGATCGCCGACGGCGCCCCGCAGCTGATCCGCCGGCGCCAGACGCTCGATGAACTCTGGCGCGACGAGATCGTGCCGCAGCGCCGGTAATGCCGGCGGCGCGCCTCGCCCGGCTGCGGCGGCGGGCGCGCCGCGTGCTGGTCATCGAGGCCGTCGCTGTCGCCGCGATGCTGCCTGTGGGCGTGATCGCGGTGTTCCTCATCGTCGGCCTCGCCGGGTTCGGCGGCTGGAAGGCGGATCTCGCCGGCCTGATCGCCCTCGGCTTCGCGCTGCGCCATGCCATCCGGCGCTACCACCCGCCCGCGCCAGAGGCCGCCGACCGCCGGATCGAACGCGATTCCCGCCTGCCGCACCGCCCGCTCGCCGCACTTGGCGACGAACCGGCGCTGGCCGGCGCGATGCCGCTCTGGCAGGCCTACCGCGCCCGGCTCGACCGTTCACTGGCCACCGCGCGGGTCGGCCTCCCACGGCCGGATTTCGCGGCGCATGATCCGTTCGCGCTGCGCTTCCTGCTCCTGCTCGGCCTGATCGCCACCTGGATCGCCGCCGGATCGCAGGCCGGGCCACGGCTCGCGGCCAGTGTCGACTTCACCTCGCCCTTCGCCCGCCCCGGCCTGGGCGTGCAGGCGTGGATCACACCGCCGCGCTGGGCCGGCACCACGCCGCGCCTGATCGGCGCCGGAACCAGCGCCGGAACCAGCAAGGTCAGCGCGCTCGCGGGCTCGACCCTGTCGGTCGTCGTCACCGGCGCGGGCAGCAACGCGCCAGCCGCCCGGATTGCCGGCAAGGCGCTCGATTTCACCAGTATCACGACCGGCAGCTTCCGCACCCGCCTGCGGCTCGACCATACGGCGACGCTGACGATCGGGCCGTTCTGGAACCGCATCGCGCGCTACCGCATCACGGTGATCGCGCCGACCCCGCCGCGAATCGGCTTCACCGCGCCGCCCGCGCCGACCGGTGATGGACAGCATGTGGCCCTCGCCTGGCGGGGCACCAGCCGCTACGGGCTGACCACCCTCGCCCTCGACATGGCCCCCGTGGACGCGCCGGGCGCGGTGTCCGATCATGCCGCCCTGCCAGCGCCCCCCGCGCGCGGGGCCTCGTTCGAGGGCAGCGCCCGGCTCGATCTGCTCGCCAGCCCGCTGGCCGGCATGACGGTGGAGGGCACGCTCGCCGCGGTGAACCGCGACGGCCAGACCGGAACATCGTCGCCCGCACGGTTCCAGCTCCCCGCCCCTGCCCTGCACAACCCGACCGCGCGGACGATCGAAGCCATCCGGCGCGACCTCGCGCTCGGCACGCCGGGGCGCGCGGTGCTCGCGGCGCGGCTCCGGGCGCTCGCCGCGTCGCCGCCAGGCCCGCTCACGCCCGGAACCCGCAATTCGCTCGCGCATTTCGCCGCCGGCTTCGGGCCGGCGACACCGGATTACGCCGAGGCCCAAGCCAATCTCTGGATGCTCGTCCAGCGCGCCGAACTCGGCGCGACCTACAAGGCGGTGCAGAAATTTGATGAAGTCGCCCAGGCGCTGCGCCAGGCGCTGAAGCGTAGCCTCGATGGCCATCCCGCCGACCGGCAGACGGTCGAACGGCTGATATCGCGCCTCGACCGCGCCATGCAGGCGCGGCAGGCGGCCGAGGCGGCGCGCGGCAAGCCCGACGAACACGCCGCCGCACAGAGCAGCGCCATCGACCGGCTTGCCCGCCGGATCCAGCACGAACTGGCGGCGGGTGAAACGGCCCGGGCCCGTCAGGATCTGGCGAAACTCCGGCAGATGCTCGACCGGACGCAGAACCCGAACGCCCGTTCGGCGTCGCAGGCGGCGCAGCGGCGGGAGGCGGCGGCTGGTCATCTCGCGTCCATCATGCGCCAGGAGGCGCGGCTGATGGACCAGACGGTGCAGCAGGCAACGATGCCCAGGTTCGGCAACCAGGCGGCAATCCCTCGGTCGAGTCCGTCGGCGGGGCTGGCCGAACGCCAGGATGCGCTGCGCCGTCAGCTTTCGTCAGCCGCCAGGACCATGGCGGGCGCGGGCCTGCCGGAGCAGCCGCAACTCGGACGCGGCCAGCAGGCCATGGCGAGCGCCGGGAATGCGCTCCGCGCGGGCGACATGCAGGCCGGACTGTCGGGCGAGCGCGCGGCGATCGCGGCGCTGCAACAGGCGCAGAACGCTCTCGCCGCGATGCCAGGCCAGGGGCTGCCGGGCGGCGGGCCCTCGGGCCTCGGCCAGCACGCCGCCGGCGGCGAGGGAGAGTTCGGCAACCAGAATGCCAGCACGGTCAGCATCGGCAAGGCCGGCGCGCATTCCGACGCAAGGCGGATCCAGGGTGAACTGATCCGGCGGGATGCCACGCCCGGCCTGCCGCCCGAAGCGCATCGCTATTACGGCAGGCTGCTCGGCGGCGAATGACGCCCTGCCCGCCGGGCGCCGGAACGGGTGAACGCAAACGCCCGAAGGCCGTTCCCGGCCGCTCAGTCCTTCCGGGGCAGGCGACGGGAACTCCCCGTCTCGCCATGCGCGGCGACCAGTTCCTCGTATTGCTGCGGCGGCAGATAACCGGCGAGGATCTTCATCGGCGGCCCGTCGGCCCGGATCTGCCCGCCCTCGAGCCAGAGCAGCCGATTGCACCACTCGACGAGGATGGAGGCGCTGTGACTGGCGAGGACAAGCACCTCCGCATGGCGCACCATGCCCTCGACGCGGTCCTTCGCCTTTTCCATGAAGGCGGCGTCGCCGGCGAGAATCCATTCGTCCATCAGCAGGATCTCGGGCGGAAACGCCGTCGCCATCGCGAAGGCGAGGCGCACCACCATGCCCGAGGAATAGTTGCGCACCGGCAGGTCGAGGAACTGGGCGAGTTCGGAGAAATCCTCGACATCCGCCTCGAGCCGGTCGATTTC
>JAJZFF010000221.1 GCA_021805485.1 Pseudomonadota bacterium | reverse complement strand
GACCCGGCTGAGCTGGGGCCAGCTGCTGAAGCTGAAGGGCCCGACGCCGGTGGTGCTGCTCTTCTCCGATGGCGGCGCCGGGCTGCTGGTCGGCGCCAATCCGGCGCGCAATGTCGTTTTTCTGCGCGATCCCCGCGCCCCGGCCTCGGCCGATCCGGTCGCCGTCGATGAGCTCCGCCTGCAGCAGGTCTGGAGCGGCGAGGCGATGCTGGTGCGCAAGCCGCGCGGCGCGCCGGAGGCGGACGCCCCCTTCACCTTCGGCTGGATCGCCCGCGCGGTGCTGCGCGAGCGGCGCATCCTGCGCGATATCGGCCTGGCCTCGATCGCGCTCAGCATCCTCACCATCCTGCCGCCGCTCCTGGTCATGACGGTGATCGACCGGGTGCTGGTGCATCAGAGCCTGTCCACGCTGGTGCTGATTTCGACCATCCTCGGCGTCGGCGTGCTCTACGAGACACTGCTCGGCTATGCGCGCCGCGAACTGACGCAGGTGGTGGCGGCACGCATCGACAGCACGCTGAACCTGCACATCTTCAACCGGCTGCTGGCCCTGCCGATCGATTATTTCGAGCGCAACCCGGCCGGCCAGACCAATCACCGCCTGCATCAGATCTGGAAGCTGCGTGAGTTCCTCACCGGCAAGATGCTCACCACCTTCCTCGATCTCTTCACGCTCCTCGTGCTGCTGCCGTTCCTGTTCTACCTCAGCGCCACCCTGGCCTGGATGGTGGTGGCCGGCTCGGTGCTGATCGCGCTCATCATCCTCGCCTTCCTGCCGGCGATCCGCGTCAAGGTCGGCCGCGCCATCGAGGCCGAGGTGCGCAAGAGCGTCGTCATGGTCGAGACCGTGCACGGCATCCGCACGGTGAAATCCCTGGCCATGGAGCCGGTGCAGAAGGAGATCTGGGACGAGCGCGTCGCCGATGCCAGCCGAAAGCGGCTGGAGGCCGGGCGCCTGTCCAACTGGCCGGCGACGCTGGTGACGCCGATCGAGCGCTTCATCGAGCGCGGCGTGCTGCTGCTCGGCGCCTATCTGGTGCTGGAGCAGGCCTCCACCGTCCAGGTCGGCGGGCTGATCGCCTTCATGCTGCTCGGCATGCGCCTGGCCCAGCCGCTCGTCGGGCTGGCGCGGCTGATCGAGGACATGGAGGAAGTCCGCGCCGCGGTCGGCGAGGCGGCGATGGTGCTCAACCACCCGACCGAGGTCTCCGGCGTGTCGCGCGGGCTGCGGCCGCGGTTCAACGGCGCCATCACCTTCGAGAACGTCACCTTCGCCTATCCCGGCGCCAAGGCCAAGGCGCTGGAGAACGTCTCCTTCAGCGTCCCGGCCGGGACCATGCTCGGCATCGTCGGCAAGAGCGGCTCGGGCAAATCCACCATCACGCGGCTGCTGCAGGGCATCAACCGCGAATATGACGGCTACGTGAAGATCGACGGCAGCGAGCTGCGCGAGATCAACCTGCCGCATCTGCGCCGCAGCTTCGGCGTCGTGCTGCAGGATAATTTCCTCTTCCGCGGCACGGTGCGGGAGAACATCCTCGCCGGCCGGCCCGGACTGACGCTGGAGGATGCGGTGCGCGCGGCGCGGCTGGCCGGCGCGGAGGAATTCATCGAGCGCATGCCGCAGGGCTACGAGACCTTCATCGAGGAGGGGTCGCCCAACCTCTCCGGCGGCCAGCGCCAGCGCCTGGCCATCGCCCGCGCCTTGATCAACGACCCGCGCATCCTCATCCTCGACGAGGCGACCAGCGCGCTGGATCCCGAGAGCGAGGCGCTGGTCAACGCCAACCTCAGGCGCATCGGCCGCGGGCGGACCATGGCGATCGTCTCGCACCGGCTCTCCTCGCTGGTCGATTGCGACGCGATTCTGGTGCTCGATCAGGGCAAGGTGCTGGATATGGGGCCGCATCGGGAGCTGGTGGAGCGCTGCGCCATCTATCGCCAGCTCTGGCTGCAGCAGAATCGCCACATGCAGGACCCGGCCAATCGCCCCACCAGCGTCGGGCCGGTGCTGGCCCAGGGTGATTGACGGCGCGGGTTTGATGGCGCGGGATTGACGGGGCGGGGAACGGGACTTGGCAAGAGGATCGGGACGGTAATGGGTGCACTGGTCGGGGCTGGCGGGTCCGAGGGCAAGCTGGCGGTGGTCGGCGGACGCGCGCCCAAGGGCCTCGGGCCGGGCGGGCAGGTGGCGCTGGGGCACGCCGCACTGGGGCACGCGGCGGATGCGCTGCTCGAGTTCGAATCGCCGTCGGCGGCGGTCATCGCCACGCCGGCCGCCTTCATCGCGCGCGCCGTCACCTGGGTGATCTCGGCGCTGGTGATCTCCGCCATCGCCACCGCGGCGCTGATCCCGGTGGACAAGGTCGTCACCGCGCAGGGCAAGGTGGTGGCCGCGACGCCGAGCATCGTCGTGCAGCCGCTGGAGACCGCCATCGTGCGCGCCATCAATGTGCGCGAGGGCGAGCTGGTGCATGCCGGCGACCTGCTGGCCCAGCTCGACCCGACCTTCGCCGCCGCCGACATGGGCTCGCTGGAGACGCAGGTCGATAGTTTGCAGGCCGAGGTGGACCGGCTGCGCGCGGAGGCGAACGGCACCGTCTATACCGGCGCGGGGGGCGGGTCCGAGGCGCGGCTGCAGGCGGCGGCCTTCGCGCAGCGCCAGGCCGAGCGTGTCGCCAAGCTGGAGAACTACCAGCGCAAGATCGACAGTCTGCAGACCCAGATCGCGCGCGACGTCGAGCAGGCGGCGATCCTGCGCCAGCGCCTCTCGGTCGCCTCCAGCGTCGAGACGATGCGTCAGACCCTGGAGCACGACAAGGTCGGCAGCCGGCTGAACTCGCTCGCCGCCACCGACACGAGACTCGGCATGCAGCGCGATCTCTCCAGCGACGAGCGCAGCGCCGAATCCAACGCGCGCGAGCGGCAAGCGCTGATCGCCGAGCGCGACGCCTTCGTCCAGGCATGGAACGCCGAGATTTCGAAGGACCTCGTCGAGCAGGGCCGCAAGCTCGCCGATGCCGCCGAGCAGCTCAAGAAGGCGAAGCTGCGCCGCCAGCTGGTGGAGCTGCGCGCGCCGCAGGACGCGGTGGTGATGACGGTGGCCAAGGTCTCGGTCGGCTCGGTGCTGCAGTCGGGCAGCCAGTTCCTCACCCTGGTGCCGGCCAACGCGCCGCTCGAGCTGGAGACCAACGTGCTCGGCCGCGATGCCGGGTTCGTCCATGTCGGCGACCCGGTGGCGGTGAAGTTCGATACCTTCCCCTTCACCCAGTACGGCTTCGCCGAGGGGCGGGTGCGGGTGGTGAGCCCGGACAGCTTCTCCCATTCGGCGAGCAGCACCACGCAGGAGGAGCAGGCGCTGGCCGACCCGGCGATCGGCGCGCAGACCTTCTATCGCGTCCGCATCAGCCTCGACCGCGTCAAGCTGCACGATACGCCGGTCGGGTTCCACCTCGTGCCCGGCATGCCCGTCACCGCCGACATCAAGGTCGGCAAGCGCACGGTGCTGGACTACATGCTCGGCCGCGTGCTGCCGGTGGCCATGGACGGAATGCGCGAGCCGTGAGGGTGGCCGCATGGGTCTGCTGAGCGGGATCGCCGCGCGCTTTTCACCCCGGACGCGCCTGGCGCGGGCGCTGGAGCTGATCGAGGCCGGCCAGTCCGCGCGCGGCTTCCCGCTGCTGGCCAGCGCCGCGGAGGCAGGGCTGGCGGAGGCGCAATACCGCGTCGGCCGCGCCTATATCGAAGGCGGCACGGTGCCGTTCAGCCCGGCGGAGGCGGTGCGCTGGCTGGAGCGCGCCGCCGAGCAGGGCTATGTCGATGCCCAGACGCTGCTGGCCACCCTCTGCGTGCGCGGCCTCGCCCCCGGCGCCGCCGCCGCGCCGGCGGCGGATCTGCTGTTCCAGGGCGTTCCAGCGGCGCAGGCGCCGGATTTCGCCAAGGGGCTGCTGTGGGCACGCCGCGCCGCCGAGGCCGGCTCCGCCGACGGGCAGGCGCTGCTCGCCTACATCCTCACCTCCGGCCCCGACGAGATGCAGAATCTGGAGGAGGCCGAGGCCTGGTACCGCAAATCGGCCGCCGCCAACTGTCCGCAGGGCCGGCTCGGCCTGGCGCTGGCGATTCTGCGCCGCGGGCAGACGCCGGAGACCCTGGCCGGGGCGGCGGTGGAGCTGCGCGGCGCCGCGGAGGCCGGCCTGCCGACGGCGCTCTATCTGCTCGGCGTGATGAGCGAGCGCGGCTCCGGGGTCGAGGCGGACCTCGCCGTGGCGGCCGAGCGCTACCGGCTCGCCGCCGAAAAAGGGCTGCGCTCGGCGCAGGCGCGCTGGGGCCTGGCGCTGCTGGAAGGGCGCGGCGTGCCGCGCAACGTGCTCGATGGCGAGAGCTGGCTGCGCCGCGCCGCCTTGCAGGGCGATGCCGAGGCGGCGGCGATGGTCGGCGATCTCTATGCCCGCGGCGGCGATCTGCCGCCCAACTATGCCGAGGCGGCGCTGTGGTTCCGCCGCGCGGCCGAGGCCGGCCACAGCACCGCCGCGCGCGCGCTCGGGCTGATGTCGCTGACCGGCGCCGGCATGGTGCGCGATCCGGACGAGGCGGCGCGCTGGTTCCGCCTCGCCGCTGAAAGCGGGGATGCCCACGCCCATGCCGATCTCGCCAGCCTGGTCCAGCAGGGCGCCGGCACGGCCGAGGATTCCGTGCGCACCCGCGCCTGGTTCGAGCAGGCGGCGGCCGGCGGCGATCTCGTCGCGGCCTATAATTTCGGCGTCTGCCTCGCCGAGGGCGTCGGCATCGCGCGCGACGACCGCGCCGCCGCGCAATGGATGC
>JAJZFF010000041.1 GCA_021805485.1 Pseudomonadota bacterium | reverse complement strand
CACCGTATTTTGCGAGCACACGATCGGCACCGACAGTCCTCTTGTAGTGCCGGATGCCCGCGAGGACGAACGCTTCCGTGACAATCCGCTCGTCGCCGATTTTCCCCATATCCGGTTTTACGCGGGTGCGCCGATCATCACGCCGGACGGCTATCGTATCGGCAGCATGTGCGTGCTCTCGCCTGAGCCGCGTGCGGAATTCGATGCGTCCAGCCGGAAGTTCCTCACAGAACTCGCCCAGTCGGTGATGACCGAACTCGAACTGCGGCGGCTGAACCGGGAGCAGGCGAAGGTATCGGCCGATCTTGCGTTCTGGAACCGCCTTTCCGAGGCGATTGCCGATGCGGCGGATTTCGACGCCGCTCTCGATCATGCCCTGGCCTGTTGCGCCGAACGCGCCGGTGCGGCGATCTGCTTTCTCGTCGCGTTTCATCCGGCATACCGGATGCTGGAATACGTCAAGTCGCATATCGCTCAAGACAGTGATCTGGCCGACTTTGACATGACCCCTTGGTTTGCCGGCCACCCGGTCGACACCATCAGTTTCGGCGCGGCCCTCGTCGAGGGGCGGATGTATGACAGCGGACCGATGATGGACGCCGATCCTGGGCCGGCGTACCCGCGCCTGCGCGAACTGGTCCGCGCCGGCATCCGCCGGCAGGTCGTCCATCCGTTCGATCTTGCCGACCGCCGTTTCGGTCTGGTGCTCGATTTCAGGAGCCCGGCGATCGCGGAGGAAACGCACGGCCTGATTCTGGAATTCGTCGCCCGCCTGACCCCACTTCTGCTCGGGCGGCTGCGGGAGGACGCGCTCGAGCGTGCCAACCGGGCCCTGCGGACGATCCACGAAGCGACCGAAGCCTTTGCGCACGCCACCACCGCGCAGGCGGTGTTCGACGCGGCCTGCCGGCTTGCGGTCGAGACCGGAGGTTACAATACGTGCTGGGTCGGTCTGGCGCAGCACGATCCTGAGAAATCGGTCAGCCTCGCGGCGAGCGCCGGGCGTGGAACCGGGTATGTCGCGCAACTTCGCCTGTCCTGGGCGGATGTGCCCAACGGCCGGGGGCCCGCCGGCACCGCAATCCGCGAACGCCGGATCTCCCGTTGGCGCGACATTGCGGTCGATCCCCGTTTCGAGCCCTGGCGGCACAAGGCGCTCGCCTCCGGGTTCCGGTCCTGCATTTCGCTGCCGTTCGGCGGGGCCGGGATTCCGGCAGCTGGCGCGCTGACTCTCTATTCCTCGGACCCGATGGCCTTTGGAGAGGAGGAGCGCGATCTCCTCGTGGAACTGACCGCGAACATGACCAAGGCTTTGCAGGCGTTCACCACGCGGCAGGAACGCGACGACGCACTGATGGCCCATTCGATGAGCGAGCGGCGGATCGACCGGCTGCTCGCCGCGACTGGCGTCGTCCTCTACGCTCTTGCCCTGCACGGCGACGAGGCCGTTCTGGTCGACATGAGCGAGAATATCGTTGACATGCTCGGCTACGTCCCGGGGAATATCCGAGGACTCGACTGGTGGCGAAACCACGTGCACCCCGAAGACCTGCCGCAGGCGGCCCTCGGTGTCCCGCGCACGGTCGAGAGCGGGCAATTCGTTCATCGCTACCGTATCAGGCACCAGAACGGCGGCTATCGCTGGATCCATGACGAGAAGACCTTGCAGCGTGATGCCGCCGGCAATCCGGTGGGTATCGTCGGTGTCTGGATCGATATCACCGAACGCCGGGAGGCGGAGGAACAGATCTATCGGCTTGCGCATATCGATCCGCTGACCGAGTTGCCGAACCGGCGTCTGCTGAACGAGCGCTTGCGCGAGGTGCTGATTGAGGCGCGCCGGACCGGCGTGCAGGGAGCATTGCTGTTCATCGATCTCGATCGGTTCAAGACGATCAACGACATGCTTGGCCACTCGGCGGGTGATTCGGCGCTCCGGCAGGCTGCGCAGCGGCTCCGCCAGGCGGTCCGCGCGGCCGATACGATCGCCCGTGTCGGCGGCGATGAATTTGTCGTTCTCATTGCGGATGCCGGCAGCACGGTCGCCGATGCGGCCGATCATGCCGCCACGATCGCCCGAAAGATGATCGACGCGCTCACGGCAAGGCCTATCTCGATTGGCGAACGTGAGTACCATCTCGGCGCCAGCATCGGCTTCACGATGTTTCCGAAGCCGGATGACACGATCGATACCCTGATCCGCGAAGCGGACACGGCGATGTATCAGGCCAAGGCCGGAGAAGCCGATGTCGTCATGTTCCGGCAGTCGATGCATCTGTCGATCGTGGCGCGCCATGCCATCGAAGACGAGATCAGGAGTGCGCTGAAGGCTGGGCGGTTCGAGATCTGGTTGCAGGACCAGGTGGAGTTGGGGGGGAAGCCCGTCGGCGCGGAAGTCCTTCTGCGCCTGCGCGATCGTGATGGTCGCATCGCCGTCCCGTCCGAGTTCATCGGCATTGCCGAATCATCCGGGCTGATTGTTCCGCTGGGCCGGTGGCTGTTGCGCGAGGCGTGTGCGCTGCTGGCACGAGCCCATCGCGACCGGCCGGACTGGCGGCTATCGGTCAATGTCAGCCCGCGACAGTTCCGCGATCCTGCTTTCGTCACCGACGTGATTGCGGCCCTCGACATCTCCGGCGTGCCGGCGGACCGACTTACGCTCGAGATTACCGAAAATCTGCTGATCAGGGATACATTCGAGATCGCCCGGATCATGGGGATTCTGGCCGATCGCGGCGTCCGCTTCTCGGTCGACGACTTCGGGACCGGCTATTCAAGCCTGCACTACCTGCGCCAGTTGCCGATCCACGAAATCAAGATCGACAGAGGTTTCATCGGCCAGGTGCCGGATGATGCGTCTTCCGTGGCGATCGTCGAGGCGATCCTCGCCATGGCCCGGCGGCTCGATCTCGATGTGGTGGCCGAAGGGGTCGAGACGCCGGAGCATGTCGCCTTCCTGAAGGCGCGCGGCTGTCCGCGGATGCAGGGTTATTTCTTCGCCTGCCCGATATCCGTCTCGGAGTGGCTGGAACGGTCCGCTCACACGCCGGACGCCGGTGTGGCCAACGCCCGCCGATAGATTTGGCGGATCGCGACGGCTGACGTCGTTCACGCTGGCGGCGTGTCACCGCTTGACCGGCGGGACGCGGCGCCCGCAAATCGATAAGCGGATGTTAATAAGTCTTTACTATTGTCGGAACACCGGACCGGCGGGCCGTTGCTGCCTTTCGGAGGCTGGACCGTCATGATGCGCCGATCGGGAGTTGCGGATGATACCTCGCCGGATTCACCAGTTCTGGCTGATTGACCTGTTGCGGGCACGACGGAGGCGCTTTGGCGGTGGTTCTCCCTGGGAAGAGGGCATGCAGGAGGAACTTCGCGCGAACCATCTCGAATGGAGCCTGCATCATCCCGGATTCGAAGTGAAACTCTGGTCGCTCGACGAACTTCTCTCGCTCTGTCGTGTTGGCGGTTTTACGTGGGTCGCTCAGGTGCTGACCGCCGATGCACCTGTGCCATTGCAACTCGATCTCATACGATTTTTCCTGCTTGAGCAACTCGGCGGCATCTGGGCGGATCTGACGGTTCGGCCGGTCGGGCCCATGCCTGCGGCGCTTCTTGCCGCGGAATTCGTGGCAATAGGCGTGGATGGCGGCGCGCCGGTGTTTGATCAACGCTTCCTCGCCGCGCGCCCGGGCCTCGAGTGCTTCATGCGCGCGACCGACAAGGTCATGCGCGGCGGGTTCGACGAAGCGCGGCGGATGAGCGGTCAGGACGCGCTAGCAGCCGCATTCGCCGCGAGCCGTCGGCCTGTCGCGGCTTGCCTCTTGAGCGAGCAGGACACCTGGGGATCGCTGCTGGAACGACGCAGCCTTGACCGCGACGCGGATTGGTTGCCCGATCCCATGGCCACGCTGGAGGCGAACGCCGCACGGCCGACTCCGGCCTGAGCATAGCGCGTTCCAGGCATCAGCGCGGCCTGAAGTGTCGCCAACCCGGGTTGTTGTGATAGTAGTTGCGGGCGCGCATCTGATAGCTGTTCCAGTAGCCGGAGTGGAAGCGCCGCAGCGGGGGCGGTGCCGCGTGGATGCGCCACGGGCCGCTATACGACGAGCCGACATACCAACGACCACTATACAAATAGTAATACAAGCCGCTGTAGAAGAAGAGCGGATAGTTGTAGCCGAGAGCCACATAGACGCCGGGTGAGGGCAGCCAGACCATCTCTGGCGACCAGCTTGCGGGTGCCGCCGGCGGATAGCCGGCCTCGTACGGCGAGGGTGGAGGGGGGGTGGTCGCGGCCCCACCCACGGCACCGATGGCCCCGCCGATCAAGGCACCTGTCGCGGCGCCACGGCCACCGCCGGCAAGAGCGCCAATCGCGGCACCCGTGCCGGCACCGAGGGCGGCTCCTCCAAGAGCGCGCTGGCCGGGATCATAGGGATTGGTGCAGGCCCCGAGGCCGGCGGCCAACAGCAGCGCGAGCCCCAGCGGTGCCGACCGGGTACGCGGGCGACGGGTTTGCGCGATGGAGGGCGGGGCAGATGCGGTCGGGATCATATCGGGCTCCTGCTCTGTGAACCGGACGTTTGCCGGCTGAGCCACCGACGTGACAGCGCGCGTCTGATTTTTCATTGATCCCGATCAACGCTGCAATGTTTCGCAACATCAATTCTGCCTGGGGCAAAAAGGGGGCCGGGAAGCTCCCGCTGCCTGGCCCCGCGATTGCGCCGAGGGTGGAATCAGAACAGCACGCCGGCCTCGACCACGAAGGTGGCCTGGTTGCGCCCGGTGCCGTTCGCACCGTAGCCGGTGCTGCCAGCATAG
>JAJZFF010000069.1 GCA_021805485.1 Pseudomonadota bacterium | reverse complement strand
AATGGAAGTCCGACTACGAGCAGCGCCGGGCCAAGGCGCGGCAGATGCGCACCGGCATTCTCTATCCGTTCAACGATGTGTCGGCACTGGCGGTGGACGAGGCGACGCGGCAGCGCGAATACGAGGCGCGCTGGGCCGCGGGCGGGCTCGGCTTCATGGCGGCGTTCAACGATCTCATTCTCGACCGCGCCGCCAACGACACCGCGGCGGAATTCGTGCGCGAAAAAATCCGCGCCACCGTGCGCGATGCCGCGGTGGCGGAGCTGCTGGCGCCGAAGGATCACCCGATCGGCACCAAGCGCATCTGCGCCGACACACACTATTACGAGACCTACAACCGCGCCAATGTCACCCTCGTGGATGTCCGCCGCGCGCCGATCACGGAGATCACGCCGGACGGGCTCCGGACCAGCGCGGCGCAGTACGCGCTGGACAGCATCGTCTTCGCCACCGGCTTCGACGCCATGACCGGCACGCTGGCCAGGATCGACATCCGCAACGCCGCCGGCGACGGGCTGGCGGAGAAGTGGCAGGCGGGGCCGCGGACCTATCTCGGCCTGATGAGCGCGGGCTTTCCCAATCTGTTCCTCGTCACCGGCCCGGGCAGCCCGTCCGTGCTCAGCAACATGATGGTCTCGATCGAGCAGCACGTGGATTGGATCGCCGATTGCCTGGCGCATATGCAGCGCCACCACCTCGCGCGCATCGAGGCGACGGCGCCGGCGGAGGACGCCTGGGTCGCGCAGGTCAACGAGGTCGCCGACCGGACGCTCTATCCGGCGGCGAACTCCTGGTACATGGGCGCCAACATTCCCGGCAAGCCGCGGGTTTTCATGCCCTATATCGGCGGGGTCGGGGTCTATCGGCAGATTTGTGACGAGGTCGCGGCCAAGGGCTACGAGGGCTTCAGCCTCTCCGGCGCGGCGGCACGGGCGGAGGCGGCGGACTGACCCCCCTTCGTGTCGCGGCGCTTGCGCGGGGCGCCGAAACCTCTTACCTAACCGCGGTCCCGACACGGATGGGTGCGTAGCTCAGCGGGAGAGCATCGCCTTCACACGGCGGGGGTCACAGGTTCAATCCCTGTCGCACCCACCATTCCGGAACTCCGACGCAAGCTGACGAACTGCGCGAACGGGTCGGCCTGGTCGCGTCCGGCGGTCGTGGTGCGCCAGTTGGGCGCCAGGTTGGGCGCCGGGTTGAGCGCCGGCTCGCGCGGCACAAATAATTTGACATCAGCAACCAGGTCGCCATACTCGCGTGTGAATAACGTTGCCAATGCGCGGCGTGGATTGTCCGGGATGTCCGGTGCTCACGGGCACGGATACTGGTCCGCAGCGGAGGCAACCAACGAGACTGACATGGCATCGCCAGTGCGGGCGGTGTGCTGCAGTGGGCCGCGTCAATGATGCCGCGGTAAAGATCGGGTAAAAAGCCGACTCCTGGGAGGAACCAATGTTGAAATCAACGTCTTTGCGATTGTTCTTGCTGTGCGGGGTCGCCGCCCTGCTCGGCGCCACGCCGGCCCGCGCCGGCGAACTCGATGCCAACGCGCTCGTGAACGCGGATGACAATCCCAACAACTGGGTGATGTATCACCAATCCTACCGCTCCTGGCACTACAGCGCGCTGGACCAGATCAACACGAGCAACGTGAAAGATCTGAAAGTCGCGTGGATGCATACGCCCTCGGTCGCCAAGCGCGGCGTGCAGTCGGTGCCGCTGGTGATCGACGGGACGCTGTTCTACTCCACGTCCAACAGCCAGGTCTGGGCGCTGGACGCGGCCACCGGCGCGTTCAAGTGGAAGTTCCAGCCCAAGCTCGACGACGAACGGGCGCAGGCGACCATCTACAGCCCCTATAATCGCGGCGTCGCCGCGGGCTACGGCAAGCTCTTCATCGCCACGGTCGATGGGCGGCTGATCGCGCTCGACATGAACAGCGGCAAGACCGTCTGGGACACGCAGGTGATGACGGTCGAGAAGGGCAACAAGGGCTTCACCGGCGCGCCTCTGGTGGTGAAGGACAAGGTCATCATCGGCGCCAATGGCGGCGAGCTCTCCGGCTGCTGCGGGCCGATCTTCGCCGTCGATGCCGCGACCGGCAAGGTCGCCTGGCAGTTCGACACCATCGGCGGGGACGAGCGCTCGCGGGCGAGCTGGGGCAATGACAGCTGGAAGACCGGCGGCGGTGGCGGCTGGATGACGGGCACCTACGACGCCGCCTCCGATACCGTGTTCTGGGGCACCGCCAATCCCGCGCCCGACTACGACCCGAGCGGGCCAAACTGGAAGACGGAAGGTCCGCGGCCGGGCGATAATCTCTATACTTCCAGCATCGTCGCGCTGGATCCGGGGACCGGAAAGCTGAAATCCTACTTCCAGGAGAACCCGCACGACGCGTGGGACTTCGACGGGGCGGTGGGCGAGTTCGTCATGATCGAGCGCGACGGCAAGAACTATGTCGTGCATCCGAACAAGGGCGGCTACGTCTATGTCTATGAGCGTGACCCGGCGAACGTGCCGCTGCGCATCCGCAATGTCTGGCACCTCGGCAAGACCGCCAACTACGTCAAGGGAGTCGACCCCGAGACCGGCCAGCTCATCGGCCGGCGGGATCTGCATGTCGGCATGAACAAGGCGCTGTGCCCGGCGATCGATGGCGCCATCAGCTGGAATGCCGGCAGCTACAATCCCGGAACCGGCCTTTACTACAAGGTCGGCCAGGAATGGTGCGAGGATATCGAGGTCATCAAAGGGGACCGGCCGAAGGATTATTCCGGTCAGAATTATTTCGGCGCCACCTGGACCTCCGTGCCCCCGCCCGGTCATGAATCGGCGTTCGGCCATGTCTCCGGGCGTGACCCGATCACCGGCAAGATCGCCTGGGAAGTGATCTACAAATATCCGCCGCTGGCCAGCCTGCTTTCGACCAAGGGCGGCCTCGTCTTCGTCCCCGGCGCCGACGGCATGTTCGACGCGCTCGATGCCAAGACCGGAGAGAAATTGTGGTCGCACAATAACGGCATCGGCCATCACGGCGGCGTGATCTCCTACGCCGTCAACGGCAAGCAGTATATCGCCGTTGTCACCGGCTGGGGGAGCCACGTATCGGGAAATTTCTCGACCCTGTTCGGCGAGCCTTTCACCTCGATGCCCACCGATAACGGCCAGCTCGTCGTGTTCGGCTTGTAGTCCGTGCCTGGGCGCGCCCGGTGCCGCTTCGGCCCGGGCGCGCCAGCCTTCGCCCCTGCCCGCCACGCCCGACCCGAGCCGCATCATGTCTCCAAGCTGCCTTCACCGCTGGCCCGCCTGGCTGCTGGCCGGCGCGCTCTCGCTTCCCGGCCTCGCCGGCGCCGAGGAACCGACCCAGGCCGCCGATCCGGCCGCCGGCAAGCCGGTGGATGTCAAAGCCCTGTTCGCGAACCAGTGCAGCTGGTGCCATGGCGCCTACGGCATGAAGGCCGACAAGGGTCCAAAGCTCGCCGGCACGCGCATGAGCGAGGAGCAGGTGCGCCAGCGCATCCTCAACGGCAAGCCCGGCGCCATGCCGAGCTTCCGCAAGGTCTTCAGCGAGGAGGAGGTGGCCGCCTTCGCCCGCTACATCAAATCGCTCCCGGCCGGGGACTGAGGACCCTCCCGAGCGCCGGCTCCGATTGCCCCTAGGAGTCGGCCCCCTTGGGGAAACTACGTATTGCCCGCCTCCTGCGTGGAGTGAAACATTCATATCAAATGTATGTTTAAGCAACTTCCGAGGAGCCCGCCATGTCCGGATCGCCCCTTCTCGCCCCGTCAGGCTTCGCGGACCAGCCGATCGGCAGCATCGCCGCGGCCCTGCCCGGCGCGGCCGCGCTGTTCCGCCGTCACAAGCTGGATTTCTGCTGCGGCGGCGCGACCAGCCTGGCCGACGCCGCGGCCGCGCGCGGGATCGGCCTTGCCGAGCTCGAAGGTGAGCTTGCGGCGCTGGAGCCGCAGGTCCCCGTCGCGCCGGAGGAAACCGAGGCGCTGATCGACCATATCCTGGAGCGCTATCACGCCGTCCATCGCGCCGAGCTGCCGGAACTGATCCGCCTCGCCCGTCGCGTGGAGGCCGTGCATCGCGAGCATCACGCCGCGCCGGCCGGGCTCGCCGACCTGCTGGAGACGATCGAGGCCGAGCTGACGGAGCATCAGGCCAAGGAGGAGCAGATTCTGTTCCCGCTCATGCGTGCCGGCGGGCACCCGATGATCGTCCACCCGATCGCGCGCATGCGCGAGGAGCATGAGGCCCACGGCGCCAATCTCGCCGAGATCCTCGTCCTCACCAACGACATCACGCCGCCCGCGGAGGCGTGCAACAGCTGGCGCGCGCTCTATGCCGGGCTGGCGAAATTCGCCGAGGACCTCACCGAGCACGTGCATCTGGAGAACAACCTGCTGTTCCCGCGCTTCACGGACGCGTAGCGTCTGTCCGGCGTAGGTGGACTCACCGTAGCCGGCTAAACAGACGCGCAAACAAAGGGCTAGAGTCTGTCAGGCGCCTCAATCCGCGCCTGGCAGACTCTAGCGCGGCGGCGCTTGCCGGCGCGGCGGGTGCCGGCGCAGAACGGACCGGTCTGCAACCCCGAACGAGACCGAGGAGGGCCGCGATGTCCGAGCCGCTCTATCCCACCCCGACGCGCGAACTCGCCGCGCGCCGCAAGGCGCTGGCGCCCGAGATGCTGGCCGCGTTCGACAATTTCAGCCGCACCGTCTTCGCCGAGGGCGCGTTGCCGGTGAAGATGAAGCAGCTCATCGCGCTCGCCGTCTCGCACGTGACCCAGTGCCCATACTGCATCCGCGCCCACACCCG
>JAJZFF010000272.1 GCA_021805485.1 Pseudomonadota bacterium | reverse complement strand
AGGAGCAGACGGCCTCCTGCCAGGGCGCGCGGCGGGCGAAATTGACATAGGCGTCGACCGCGAAGCGCACGCCGGGCAGGAGGTGGCGCAGGTCGAGCATCTCCTCGCGCGGAAGGCCGGTGGCGACGCCGAGGCGGAGCCAGGCCTCGATGCCGCCCTCGTCGCGCAGATGGGAGCCGTCGGGCAGTTCGTAGTCGAACCCGTCATGGTCGAGGATGCGGCGGATCCAGCCGCGGCGGATCTCGCGGTCGGGGCAGTTGGAGAGGATCGCCGCGTCCTTCACCGGGATCGCGATCTGGTAATAGAAGCGGTTGGCGACCCACATGCGGATCTGCCCGGGCGTCGCCTTGCCGGTGTTGAGCATCACGTTGAACGGATGGTGGATGTGGTAGGCGCTGCCGGCCTCGCGCAGCTTCGCCTCGAATTCGGCGTGAGACCAGGGCGCGCGGCCGTCATCGGCGGGTGGCGCCTCGGCCAGGAGATCGGCTCTCATCATTGGACATTCCCCGAAAGCATGAGGCCGGAAGGACGACATTGGATGGCGGGCGGCGCATTGATCTCGATCATTGCGCGGCGGGGATGGATGAGCGTCGCGCCGGTCAGGCGCGCGAATCAAGCGCGCGGGGCGGCGAGCGGCGCGATGGCGGCGAAGAGCGGCGACGCGGGATCGGCCAGATGGCGCAGGAGAGAAAAATGATCGGCACCCGGAACGACGATCTCGTGGGCGATGTTGCCGGCGGCGCGCCAGGCCGCGTGCATCGCGCCGGTCTGCGCCCGGAAGGCGGGGGTTTCGTCGCCGCCGACGGCGAAGATCGCCGGGGGCATGCGCGGCTTCACGCGATGCACCGGCGAGGCGGCGCGGGCGGCTTCGGCGTCGAGCCCGAGGCGGTCGTTCAGCGGTGTGGCGCGCAGCGGGTCGAGATCATACACGCCGCTGAGGCCGATGATGGCGGTGACCGGGCTCGGCCCGTCCCAGTCGGTCAGCGCGAGTTCGGCGGCGAGATGGGCGCCGGCGGAATGGCCGATGGCGACGAGGCCGCCGGTGCCGCCGGCGGCGTTCAGGACGGCGGGGACGGCGCGGCGCACCGAGGCGGTCAGCGCGGCGAGGCTGGCATCGGGGCAGAGCGGGTAGTTCGCCAGCGCGACGTTGAACCCGGCATCGACGAAGGGCGGTGCCAGGAAGCGGAACTGCGCCTTGTCACGCCCCTGCCAGTAGCCGGCGTGCAGGTAGAGCAGGGTCGCCGCGGCACCGGGGGCGGCGAAGAGGTCGAAGCGTTCGCGCTCATGCGGGCCGTAGGGGAGGTCGAGCCGGGGCGCGCGGGCGGCGATGGCGGCCTCGCCCTCGCGCAGGAAGGCCTCGATCAGCGCCGGATGGCCGGGGCGCATCTGCCCGGCGAGATACTGGAAGACGGGGTCGGACGGGTCGGTCATGGCGCGCTGGCGCCGGGTTGCGGGGCCGCGAAGCCGGCGAGCGTGGCGTAGCCGCGGACGATGGCCTCCAGCTCGTCGGGGCGGGCGACGTCGTCGATCCGGGCGAAGCCGTCGGGGGCGCGGGCGGCGACGAGGTCGATCACGCGCTCGGGGCCGCCGACGCGGTTCGAGCGCACGACGGCGGCGGTCGCGGGGCGGCGCTCGGCCTCGTAGGCGGCGAGTGCGGCGGGGATGTCGGCGCCTTCGGCGAGAGTATCGGCGAGGCAGCGGGCGTCGAGGATCGCCTGCGAGGCGCCGTTCGAGCCGACCGGATACATCGCGTGCGCGGCATCGCCGAGCAGGGTGATGCGCCCGCGCGTCCAGCGTTCCAGCGGATCGCGGTCGCACATCGGGTAGAGGAAGATTTCGCGCGTTTCGCGGGCGAGGCGCCCGATATCGACGAAGGGCAGCGCGAAGCCGGCGACCAGCGGCGCGAACTCCTCCCAGGCGCCGCGGCGCGACCAGCTTTCGCGCGCGGGCGGCGGCGTGCCCTCGGCGCCGGTGCGGGCATAGACGACCCAGTTGGTCAGCCGGGTGCCGTCGGCGGCGGGCTGGCCGATCGGGTAGAAGACGAGCTTGGCGGTGGCGTTGCCGGCGATGATCATTTCGTCGCCGGTGCCGAAGGCCGGCCAGTCGAGCGCGCCGCGCCACATCTGGATGCCGTTCCAGCGCATCGGCGGGTCGGCGTCGAGCAGCAGCGGGCGCAGGGTGGAATGGATGCCGTCGGCGCCGATCAGCGCGTCGCCGGCGATCGTCTCGCGAGCACCGGCGGCGTTGGCGAGCGTGACCCGCACGGCACCGTCCGCCTCGGTGGCGGCGGCGACGCGCGAATCCGGGCGCAGGGCCCCCTCCCCCAGCCGCTCGCGCGCGGCGCGCCAGAGCATGTGCTGCAGCCGGCCGCGATGGATGGAGAATTGCGGCACGTCGTGGCCGGCGTGCAGGCCGCGCGTCTCGGTCCAGATCACCTGGCCGCGATGGTTGAGGTAGGAGAGCGCGCGGGTGCGCAGGCCGATTTCGTCGAGCGCGGGCAGCAGGCCGAGGGCGGCGAGTTCGCGGACGGCGTGCGGCAGGATGTTGATGCCGACGCCGAGCGGGCGGATTGCCGGCGCGGCCTCCAGCACCTGGCACTCGATGCCGCGTCGGTGCAGCATGAGGGCGAGGGTGAGCCCGCCGATGCCGCCGCCGGCGATGAGCACGCGCATGGCGGGTTCAGCCCGGCGGCAGGAAATGGACCTCGTGCTCGGCCGCGATGCGGACGACCTCGGCGGGGTCGGCGAGGTTGTGGATGCGCTCGAACAGGGCGCGCAGCGAGCGGCTGGGGGCGACCCAGAACACGCATTTCACGTCGGCGTCGGAACGGTTGAAGATGCCGTGCGGCCTGTTCATCGGCATGCGGACCAGGTCGCCGGGGCCGGCCGACAGATCCTGCCCGTCGAGCCAGAGATCGAATTTTCCCTCCAGCATGTAGATGAATTCGTCCTGCGTCGGGTGGATGTGCGGGGGGACGAAGGTGCCGGGCGGGAAGACCGCGTGCCAGGCCATCGAATGCTCCGACTCCTGCTTCAGCGTGTAGGTCTGGCCGAGGACGTTCCAGACCACGCCGCCGATCCCCTCGTCGGCCCTGGTGATTCCCGGCGGCATTTCGTTCATGGTCGGTCTCCCCTGTTTCGCATGGTTAAATCAGGCGGCGGCGGCGCGGGCAAGACGGCGCGCGGCGGAAAGCCGGTGCGGGACCGCACGGAAAATTGTAGGCCGGCGATAACGGAACTGTTGACTTGACCTGTTTTTCATCGATAATCAACGGCTGGAAACGTCAACGAAAGCCGAAACATGGGCGCAACAGGCAACGCGATCGCAGCTTCCGGCGGCGGCACGCCGAACGAAGACAGGAGGGCGGCCGGCGGCTGGTCCGACATCGTCCGCGCCGAGAAACTCTGCGTCTCGTTCGGCAAGGTCCGCGCCCTCGACAATATAGATCTGGCGATCGGGCGCAACGAGATTGTCGGCCTGATCGGCGATAACGGTGCCGGCAAGTCCACCCTCATCAAGGCGCTGACCGGCGTGGTGCGGCCGAGTTCGGGGCGGCTCTATATTCGCGACGAGGCGGTGGACCTCTACAATTATTCGGTCCGGCGCGCGCATTCGCTGAAATTCGAGACCGTGTACCAGGAGAAGTCGCTCGGCGAGAAGCAGCCGCTGTGGCGGAACTTCTTCGTCGGCCGGCAGATCGTCAACCGCTTCGGCTTCATCAACGTGCGCGAGCAGCGGCGCATCGCCAACGAGATCCTGCAGCGCCAGCTCGGGTTCCGCGGCGTCGGGATCGACGCGGATTCGACCGTCGCCAAGCTGTCGGGCGGCGAGCGGCAGGGCATCGCGATCGGCCGGGCGATGCATTTCGATTCCGACCTGATCATCCTCGACGAGCCGACCACGGCGCTCGCCATCAGCGAGGTGCAGAAGGTGCTGGACTTCGTCCGCTCGATCAAGCGCTCGGGGCGGGCGGCGATCTATATCGAGCACAATCTCGCGCATGTGCACGCGCTGGCGGACCGGCTGGTGGTGCTCGACCGCGGGCGCATCGTCGCCAACATACGGCCGGCGGAGATGACCCTCGAGGATCTCACCCGGTTCCTGATCGACCTGCAACACGGCACGCCGGCAACAGGAGGCCACGCATGAGCGGCAGCGACGTGAGCACGGGACGCCCGGCGGCGCCGAAATCCTCCCCGCGCTGGCACGCGCATCTCGGCGCGGTGCCGATCATCGTCGTGTTCTTCGCGCTGATCGGCATCTATATCGGCTTCGCGCCGGAGGTTTTCCTCCGCTGGCCGATCTACAATTCCTTCCTCGTCACGATTCCGCCGATGCTGGTGCTCTCGCTCGGCCTCACGCTGGTGATCGCGGCCGGGGAGATCGACCTGTCGTTCCCGGCGGTCATCGCGCTGTCGGGCTTCCTGTTCGCGTTCTGCGCCGACAAGCTGCACATGCCCTGGCTCGGCCTGGTCGCCGCGATCGGCGGCGGCGCGCTGGTGGGCGTGATCAATGGCTGGCTGGTCGCCGCACTCGGCATTCCCTCGATCATCATCACCATCGGCACGTCGTTCTTCTGGAGCGGTGTGGCGACCGTGCTTTCGGGCGGCCTGTCCTACGCGCTGAACGACCTGACCGGCACCGTGATCGCGCGGGTGTTCTCGGGGACGCTGCTCGGCGTGCCGGTGGAGGCGCTGTGGGCGGTGGCCGTCGCGGCGCTGATCTGGGCGATCCTGAACCGGCACCGCTTCGGCGAGCACCTGCTGTTCATCGGCGATTCGCGCGAGGTGGCGCGGGTGGTCGGGATCAACACGGTCCGCGAGCGGATCAAG
>JAJZFF010000086.1:2239-4836 GCA_021805485.1 Pseudomonadota bacterium | reverse complement strand
CCATGCGCCGCGCGTCCACGCCCGGCACCGGATGGAAAGCAGAAGCCATGCGGTTGCCGAAGGTGATGGTCCCGGTCTTGTCGAGCAGCAGCGTGTCGACATCGCCGGACGCCTCGACGGCGCGGCCCGAGGTCGCGATCACGTTGAAGCGCACCAGCCGGTCCATGCCGGCGATGCCGATCGCCGACAGCAGCCCGCCGATCGTGGTCGGGATCAGGCAGACGAACAGCGCCGCGAGTTCGGCGATGCCGAGCCGGGTATGCGAATAGGATGCGAAGCCGGGCAGCGTGACCACCACGATCACGAACACGATGGTCAGGCCGGCGAGCAGGATGTCGAGCGCGATCTCGTTCGGCGTCTTGCGCCGCGCCGCCCCCTCGACCAGGGCGATCATCCGGTCGAGAAAGCTCGAGCCTGGCTCGGAGGTGACGCGGACGACCAGCCAGTCCGACACGAGCTCGGTGCCGCCCGTCACCGCCGAGCGGTCGCCGCCCGCCTCGCGGATGACGGGGGCGGACTCGCCGGTCACTGCACTTTCGTTGACGCTCGCGATACCCTCGACGATTTCGCCGTCGGCGGGAACGAGGTCCCCGGCCTCGACGAGCACGAGATTATCCCGCCGCAGTTGCGGCGCCGGGACCAGGGTGAACGCGGCGCGATCCGCCGGATCGTCCAGCCGCTTCGCCATCGTGTCGCTGCGCGCCCGCCGCAGGCTCTCCGCCCGCACCCGCCCGCGCCCTTCCGCGACGGCTTCGGCGAAGGTCGCGAACAGCACCGTGATCCACAGCCAGACCGCGATGACGATCGAGAATGCCCAGGCATGGCCTGTAACCATTTCATGAATGCCGACGAACGTTGTCAGCAGCGCGATGATCTCGGTCACGAAGATCACCGGATTGCGGAGCAGCGTCCGCGGGTTCATCTTGGCGACGGCATCGCGTATCGCGCGGATCAGGATATCGCGATCGAACAGCCCGATCGTCTCGGCTTTGCGGGACATGTCAGCGCTCCTCAGAAGGTCTTGCCGGCGAGCAGCAGGTAATGTTCGACGATCGGGCCAAGCAGGTCGGCCGGCATGAACTGCAGCCCGACCAGGATGGCGATGACGCCGATCAGCAGGCCGATGAACAGAGGCCCGTCGGTCGGAAACGTGCCCTCGGAATGCGGCAGCCTCGGCTTGGCGCCGAGCGAGCCGGCAATCGCGAGCACCGGGATCATCACCGCGAACCGGCCGAACAGCATGGCGAGGCCGAGCCCGTAATCGAGCAGCATCGTGTTGGCCGAGAGTCCCGCAAAGGCGCTGCCGTTATTCTCGGTGGCCGAGGTCCAGCCGTAGAGCATTTCGGAGAGACCGTGCGGCCCCGCATTGGCAAGCGACGCCAGGCCCGATTTGGTCAGCAGCGAGAAACCCGCTCCGGCCAGGATGAACAGGGTCTGCACCAGAACCGCGAGCATCGCGAGCTTCATCTCCCGCGCCTCGATCTTCTTGCCGAGATATTCCGGCGTCCGGCCGACCATCAGCCCGGCGACGAACACCGCGAGCAGCGCGAAGAGAACGATGCCATAGAGCCCCGAGCCTACACCGCCGGGCGCGATCTCGCCCAGCTGCATCATGAACAGCGCGGCCAGCCCGCCGAGCGGGACATAACTGTCGGTTATCGAATTGACCGCGCCGGTCGAGGTCCCGGTCGCCGCGATGTTGAACGTGGCCGACTGCGCGACGCCGAAGCGCACCTCCTTGCCCACCATGTTGCCGGGATGCGCCGCGAGCCCGGCATGGACGAGGATGGGATTGTTCGCCGCCTCCGCCGCATAGGCGCCCACCATGCCGCACGCGAGGATCACCGCCATCACCACGAACAGCGCCCGCCCGTCACGCCGGCGCCCCGCCACATGGCCGAAGGCGATCGGCAGGGCGAAGCCGATGACGAGGATCAGCCAGATTTCCAGCAGGTTCGTCCAGGCGGTCGGATTTTCGAACGGGTGCGCCGAGTTGGCGTTGAAGAAGCCGCCGCCGTTGGTGCCCAGTTCCTTGATCGCCTCCTGCAACGCGACCGGCCCGCGGGCGATCGTCTGCATGCCGCCCGCGAGGGCATGCACATGGGCATGGGGGGCCAGCGTCATCGGCACGCCGGAGGCGATCAGGAAAATCGCGGCGATCAGGGCGACCGGCAGCAGGAGATACAGGGTGATCCTGACGAGATCGACATAGAAATTGCCGAGCGTGCGAATGCCGCCGCCCGCGAAGGCGCGCATGAGCGCCCCCGCCGCCGCCAGCCCGGCGGCCGCGGAGAGGAAATTATGCACCGCGAGGCCGAACATCTGCGCGCCATAGGAAATCTGGCTCTCGGGGGCGTAGGCCTGCCAGTTGGTATTGGTGGTGAAGGAGACCGCCGTGTTGAAGGCGAGCCTTGGGCTCATGCCGCGGATGTGTTCGGGGTTGAAGGGCAGGTAATACTGGAGCCGGAGGATCGCGTAGAGCAGCAGGAAGTGGATCAGGCTGAGCAACAGCAGGCCCACCGCATAGGCGCCCCAGGCCATCTGGCGCTGGGGATCGATGCCGCAAAGGCGATAGATCGGCGCTTCGATCGCCGCGA
>JAJZFF010000086.1:0-2107 GCA_021805485.1 Pseudomonadota bacterium | reverse complement strand
GCTATTGTTCGGGGGGATGCCGGTGAAGAACCTGGCGTGCCACCTGCCACATCCACAGGATGACGAGGACGATGGCGAGGGCACTGCCGATGCAGATCAGGGCATCGGCGATCAGGCCGGAGATGTTCGCCGCCAGATGCATGGCGTTCAGAAATCCTCGGGCCGCAGGAGGGCCCAGACGAGATAGGCGAGGATCAGCACGGCGACGGTGCCGGAGAGAAAGAGGTCGATCATCGATCCGGCTTTCGTCAGATCTTCTCGCAGGCGTTCACGTAGAGCAGGAAGAGGCCGAAGACCGCGAAGGCAAGAATGAGCGAAAGAAAGTCCGCCATGATGGATCATCCCGAATGCGCCTGATCGTCAGGCGACTGACTGTGTTCGGGATAATGGCTGGCCGGATCGTAAAGATTCCAGACCGAATTCCGGCCGGAATGTATAGAAATTGTATAAATCCGGGGCCGCGCGGGTGGCTTCGGCCGCCCGCGCGGCAAAGGGTCAGCGGGCGAGGCCCTGTTCGATCAGGGCGATGGTGGGGGCGATGCCGTAAAGCGCGATGAAGCCGCCGAAGCGGGGGCCCTCCATCTGGCCGAGCAGGACCTGATACAGGCAGCCGAACCACTCGCGCAGGCTCGCGAAGGGGTGGCGCTTGCCGACATCGTAGAGCAGGGTTTGCAGGGCCTCGGCATCGGCGTTGTCGGGGATGGTTTTCAGCCCGTCGGCAAGGTCGAGCAGGGCGGCGCGTTCCAGCTCGGTGGGAGCGCGGTACTGTTTCGCCGGCTTGATGAAGTCCTGATAATACCGCACCGCGAAATCGACCAGGCGGGCGAGGAAGGGGGCCGATTCCGGCGTGGCCTCGGGCCGGTAGGCCCGGATGAAGCCCCAGAGCAGGTCGGGGGTTTCGGCGTTCACCACCGAGGCGAGGTTGAGCAGCATGGCGAAGGGGATCGGGCTGCTCGACGCGGTGGGGATTTCGCCGCCATGGATGAACCAGGCGGGATTGTCCTCCGCCCTGCCCTTGCCTTCGCGGAGATTGTCCTGGTGGGTCAGGTATTCGTCGGTGGCACGGGGGATGACGTCGAAATAGAGGCGCTTGGCGCGCTGGGGCGAGGCGAACATGAACTGGCCGAGGCTTTCGGCCGGGGCGTAGGTCAGCCATTGCTCGACCGAGAGGCCGTTGCCCTTCGACTTGCTGATCTTCTGGCCGTGCTCGTCGAGGAAGAGCTCGTAGGTGAAGCTCTCGGGCGGCTCGCCGCCAAGGGCGCCGACGATGGCGCTGGAGAGGCGGACGGAATCGATCAGGTCCTTGCCGGACATTTCGTAGTCCACGCCGAGGGCGAACCAGCGCATCGCCCAGTCGGCCTTCCATTGCAGCTTGGCTCCGCCATCGAGGATCGAGGTTTCGTGGGCGATGCCGGTTTCGGGATCGCGCCAGGTGACGCTCGCCGCATCGACATCGACCTCGTCGATGGCGACCTGCATGACCTGGCCGGTGCGCGGGTGCAGCGGGAGGATGGGCGAGTAGGTGGCCCGGCGCTCGGGGCCGAGGGTCGGGCGGATGATGTCGCGGATGACATCGTGCTTCGCGGCGACGGCGCGCAGCGCGTCGTTGAAGCGGCCGGAGGTGTAGTATTCGGTGGAGGAGGCGAATTCGTATTCGAAGCCGAAGGAATCGAGGAAGGCTTGCAGGCGGGCGTTGTTGTGGGCGCCGAAGCTCGGGTGGGTGCCGAAGGGGTCGGGCACGCGGGTGAGCGGCTGGCCGATGAACTCGCGGAGCATGTCCTGCCGCGGGACGTTGCCGGGGACTTTGCGCAGGGCGTCCATGTCATCGGAGAAGGCGAGCAGCTTCGAGGGCAGGCCGGTGAGCCTGGTGAAGGCGAGCCTGATCCAGGAGGTGCGGGCGACCTCCATGAAGGTGCCGATATGCGGCAGGCCGGAGGGGCCGTAGCCGGTTTCGAACAGGGCCGTGGATTTCCCCGATTTGTGCAGGCGATGGACGACGCGTTCGGCTTCGCGGAAGGGCCAGCTCGTGGGGGTATCGGCTTCGGACTTTGTCATGAATTGCGTTTAGGGTCGGCGGGCGACCGGGTCAAACGCATGGGTCGGGGGC
>JAJZFF010000678.1 GCA_021805485.1 Pseudomonadota bacterium | reverse complement strand
TTCGCCGAGAACTCGATCGCGCCGATATCGGCGTCGGGCAGCAGTTCGGTCATCGCGCGCGGTTCCAGCACGCAGCCGGAGAGAATATGCGCGCCGACCTCGCCGCCTTTTTCGACGACGCAGACCGAAAGCTCGGCGTTGATCTGTTTCAGCCTGATCGCCGCCGACAGGCCGGCCGGGCCGGCGCCGACCACGACGACGTCGAATTCCATGGATTCCCGGGGCTGCACTGCGTCTGACATGCGATTCCTCCTGCGCTTCGATTAACGTATAGGGAAGCTCGCGGCATTGCGCAAAGCCCGGCCCCGGGCGCAAATCGGGCCATGAACGCTCAAGGCGGAGAGATGACGGGAGACAGCCGCGCCGCCCTGCTCGCCGCCCTGGCGTTGCAGGCCGAATGGGGCGCGGACGAGGCGCTGCTGGAGACGCCGCCCGACCGCGCGGCGGCACCGGCGCAACGCCGCCCGGCATCGCCCGCTGCTCCTTCCGCTCCTTCCGCTCCGGGCACCGTCGTCCGGCTTCCCACCGCCCCGTCCGCGCTCGGCGCCGCCTCGCTCGCCGAGTTGCGCGCCGCGCTCGAGGCTTTCGACCAGTGCGCCCTCAAGCGGACGGCGACGCAGCTCGTCTTCGCGGACGGCGCCGAGGATGCGCGGATCATGATCATCGGCGAGGCGCCGGGCGGCGAGGAAGACCGCATCGGCCGGCCCTTCGTCGGCCCCGCCGGTCAGTTGCTCGACAAGATGCTCGGCAGCATCGGCCTCGACCGCGGCACGGTGCGCATCGTCAACGTCGTGCCCTGGCGGCCGCCGGGGAACCGGACGCCGTCGGATACCGAAATCGCGCAATGCCTGCCGTTTCTGCACCGCCATATCGCGCTGGTGCGCCCGGAACGGCTGGTGTTGCTCGGCGCCGTCGCGGTGCGCGCGCTGATCGGCGGCAAGGACGGCATCACCCGGCTTCGCGGCACGTGGCGGGAGGTGGCCATCGAGGGCCTCGACCGGAAGCTGCGCGCGCTGCCGACCTATCATCCCGCCTACCTGCTCCGGCAGCCCGCCGCGAAGCGCCTCGCCTGGGCGGACCTGCTGGAATTGCGGCGCGAATGTGTCGAATCCTGCGTTTTACGCAATTCTGAAATGCGCGATTCACAAGATTTCACGAAAAGTTGAAAATTATTTCGCCGCGAGCCCTGCGGTTTTCCTTGTTTTGTATATTTTTTTAGAATTCTGCCCTCTTGGAGAGCTTGCCCAGCCGGGAATTTGGCGTGTAGCCGAACGGTCATGCGAGGGGCCGTTAAAAAGCTCTCCCGCCTAAGCGTCGCCCGGGCGTGCATCGTCACGGCGGCGCTGTCCTTCGGTATGCCCGTGATCGTTCACGCGGCGCCGGCCGGACACAGGGGGCCTTCGACCGACAAGCAGGGCGCTGCATCGCGCCCGGAATCCGTAGCGTATGCGATCCCGCGCTCGACGCCGGCTGACGGTGCCGAGGTGGTGCTCGCCCGCCCGCTCGCGCCGAGCGACGTGACGCTGTATCGCCGGATCTTCGCGGATCAGGCCGCGGGGCGCGTGGCCGAGGCCGCGGCGCTGATCCACCGGCTCGACAACGACATCCTGTTGGGCCAGGTGCGGGCGCAGCTCTATCTCGGCCCCTATCACCATTCGACGCCGGATGAACTCGAGGCTTGGCTCAAGACCTATGGCGGCCAGCCCGGCACGAACCGCATCCGCGCGCTGCTCGCGAAACGGCTGCCGCGAGGGGGGCACATGCCGCCCGCAACGGCCGCTTACCTGCCGGAGCCTGAAATCGTTCCCACCGGCGCCGCGACGCCGCGGGCCGGTGGGGTCCGGGTGCCGGCCCGCCTTGCCGGGTCTGTGCGGCGCCTGAGCGGCAACGGCGAGACCGGCCGCGCCATCGGCCTGATCCGGAACGACAATCATATCTCGTTCGCCGAAGGCGCGGCGCTGCGCGCGATCGTTGCCCGTCAGGTCTTCGACCGTGGCGATTACGAACAGGCCCTTTCGATCGCCGCCGCCGCGGCGAAGGAAGGCGGCAACCGGGTGTGGGACCCGGATTTCGTCGCCGGCCTCGCGGCCTGGCGGCTCAACCGCGTGTCGGCGGCACTGCCCTTCTTCGAACACGCGGCCGGCTCGCCCGGCGGCGGCCCGGACCAGCATGCCGCCGGCGCCTTCTGGGCCGCGCGCGCGGCACTCCGCCTCGGCCAGCCCGACGCCTATCTCGCCTGGCTCGGCAAGGCGGCGAACAATGCGGGCACGTTCTACGGCATGCTCGCCGGGCGGCTGCTCGGCCGGGATCTCGGCGGCAGCAGCCTTGCCGCCAGCCTGTCCGAAGCCGATGTCGAGGCGGTCGCGGCGCAGCCGTCCGGCGCCCTCGCCTTCGCGCTGCTGCAGGTCGGCCGCGACAGCGATGCGGCGCTCGCCCTGCGCAGCCTGTGGCCGCAGATCAAGTCCGATCCCAATCTCGGCCGCGCCGCTCTGCGCGTCGCCGCGCGCGCCGGGCTGATCGATGTCGCGGTGGCGCTCACCCGCGTCCTGCCGGGCAACGAGATCGCCGGGGTGAAGCTGCCCCTGCCCGCCCTGCACCCGGCCGGCGGATTCAGCGTCGATCCCGCGCTGGTCTATGCGCTCGCCCGCACCGAATCGGGGTTCAACCCGCACGCCGTCTCCGTGGTCGGCGCGCGCGGGCTGATGCAGCTGATGCCGGCGACCGCGCTCGCGATGGCGCACCGCTACGGCATCGCCGACCGGCTGGAAGACCCGGCGGCCAACCTCGCCCTCGGCCAGTCCTATCTGCGCTACCTCGCGGCCCAGCCCGACGTGAAGCGCAACCTGCTCGACATTCTGGCCAGCTACAATGCCGGCCCGGTCGCCGCGTCGAAATGGGCGGAGACGATCAAGGATGGCGGCGACCCGCTGATCTTCGTCGAATCGATCCCGAACGCGGCCACACGCCGCTTCGTCCAGCAGGTGCTGGCCGACAGCTGGATCTATGCCGAGCAGATCGGCGACGTGCCGGCGAGCCTCACCGCCTTGGCCGAAGGACACGCGCCGCAGCTGCAGGATTACGGCACCGCGGTCGCCGACCGCTGAACCGCGCCGCCGGCCCACGCCCGTAAGGGTTCGTTAAGCTCATTCCTTTAGGCTGCGGGCATGGATCAGAATATGCTCGCGTCCTCCGCCTCCCCCGAACAGCTTTTCGCCGGTGGGCTCGCGGCCCATGGGAGCGGCAATTACGCCGAAGCGGCGGCATGCTTCACCGGCGTGCTCGAGATCCTGCCCGGCTTTCCCGCGGCGCTCGCCAACCGTGCGCTGGCGCTGTGGTCGCTCGGCGCGCTCGATGCCGCGGAACGCGACGCTTCTGCGGCCTGTGCGGCCATGCCGAGCCTGGCGGAGGGGTGGATGGTCGCCGGCGCGGTGCGGATCGACCGCGGCGATGCGGCGGGCGCGGTCACAGCCTATGCCGAGGCGGTAAAGCTGCGGCCGGCGTTTGCGCCGGCACAGGCCGGGCTCGCCGCCGCCCATCTGGCCGCCGGCGCCAACGCCGAGGCGGCGCGCTGCGCGGCCCTGGCCCTGGCCCTGGACCCGGGCTGCGACCACGCGCGGTTCACCCTTGGCTCCGCACTTTCGGCGCTCGGCAAGCCGGGCCCCGCGATCGAGCTTTTCAACCTGGTGCTCGCCTCGCAGCCCGGCCATGCCGGCGCACTGCTCAACCGCGGCAACGCGCTGATCGGGTTCGACCGGATCGATGAGGGCGAGGCCGATCTGCGCGCGGCGCTCGAAATCAATCCCGACCTGCGGGAGGCACTCGCCAGCCTGGCCGTGCTGCGCACCATCCGCGGCGATACGGCCGAAGCCATCGCATTGTGCGACCGGGCCATCGCGCTCGATCCCGATTTCGCCGTGGCGCAATGGAACCGGGGCGTCGCCGCCCTGCTGTCGGGCGATTTCGCGACGGGGTTCGAGGCGTATGAATGGCGCAAGCGTCATCCGATCTATGGCCCGCATTTCGACCGCCTGCCGGCACCGGTCTGGCGCGGCGAATCGCTGGCCGGCCGGCACCTGCTCGTCCGCGCGGAACAGGGCCTGGGCGACACGATCATGTTCGCGCGCTTCCTTCCCGCGCTGGCCGCGCAGGCGCGCCGCGTCACCCTCGCCTGCCATGCGACGCTGTTCCCCCTGTTCGCGGATCTCGGCATCGGCCTTTGCCGGCTCGATGATCCGGCACCCACCGATGTGGACTGCGCGATCGACCAGATGAGCCTGCCGCATGTGCTCCGCCTCACGCCGTCCGCGATCCCGGCGTCCGGCGGTTATCTCGCGGCGCCGGACGCCGAGATCGCGCGCTTCGCCGATCTCGCACCGCGCCGTGGCGAACGGGTCTTCGGGCTGGTCTGGGCCGGCAATCCCGGCCACAACAACGACCGGCGCCGCTCGTTGCCGCCCGGCGCCCTCTCCGGCCTGTTCGATCTTCCCGGAGTGCGCTTCGTCGCGCTGCAGCTTGGCGCGCGGTGCGCGGACTACGAGATCGAAAGCCTGGCATCCCGGATCACCGACTTCGGCGCCACCGCGGGCATACTTCACCATCTCGACGGCCTGGTGACCGTCGACACCTCGATCGCCCATCTCGCCGGCGCGATGGGCAAAGCGTGTCACGTTCTGCTGTCGGCATCGTGCGACTGGCGCTGGCTGCTCGGCCGGACCGATACGCCATGGTACAGCTCGGTCACCCTTCATCGCCAGGAGCATCTCGGCGACTGGTCCGGACCGATTCGGTCGGTATCCGCGGCGTTGAGCCGCATGGTTGAGTTGTACGGCGACCACCG
>JAJZFF010000286.1 GCA_021805485.1 Pseudomonadota bacterium | reverse complement strand
TCTGTTCGTTCTCGGCATGCAGAGCCGGCCGGGAAATCCCTATGACGGCCACACCCTGGCCGGCCAGATCGAGCAGGTCGAGCGGATCACCGGCGTTGCCGTCGCCCGCGCCTATATCGACCGCGGCTATCGCGGCCACGGCGTCGAAGCCGAGGGCGGAAGGATCTTCATCTCCCGCCAGAAACGCGGCATCACCCCCGCCATCCGCCGCGAGTTGCGCCGACGCGCCGCCATCGAACCCGTCATCGGCCACATGAAGACCGATGGCCATCTGGGGCGAAACTTCCTGCTCGGCGTCGACGGTGATGCCATCAACGCCGTCCTCGCCGGCGTCGGACACAACCTCCGCCTCCTCCGCAGATGGCTGATCAGGCTTCTTTGCGCCCTCGTCGCATGGCTCTCTGCACCAAACCGCTCACCAAGCCCCGGCTTCACGCACCGCCAGATCACATAGTTCACAGGCGACTATCTCGCCTGTGGCCGGTCAATGAACGCATAACGCTTCATCGGCCAATAGGGTGCCGAAGTGTTTGTCTGGTATGTCACTTCGCACTTGCAGCATCAGAAACCATGGACTAATTGTATTGGCCTCCTTCGGACCCGGCTTGCCGGGTGGCTCGGCCCGGCGCCTATCCCCGGGATAACCCTTGTATCGCGTTGCTCCGTGCGACGACCCGTCAGGCCTTTGCCTGTGCGGTAGATACCCCACCAAGACAGAACAAAAATTATGCTTAATCCTGCCGCGATCAAACGCGACTGGTTTTCAAATCCGCGCGCGGATGTGCTCGCGGGCATTGTTGTTGCGCTGGCGCTGATTCCCGAGGCCATCGGCTTTTCGGTGATCGCCGGAGTCGATCCGCGCGTCGGCCTCTACGCCTCCTTTTCGATTGCGGTGATCATCGCTTTTGTCGGCGGACGGCAGGGAATGATATCGGCCGCTACGGCCTCGGTCGCAGTCGTGATCATCCCGCTCGTTCACGACCACGGTGTCGAATATCTGTTCGCCGCAACGATCCTGATGGGCATATTTCAGCTGATCGCAGGGCTGCTCCGGCTCGATCTGTTGATGAACTATGTTTCTCGATCGGTGATCACGGGGTTTGTCAACGCACTCGCCATCCTGATCCTGATGGCACAGTTGCCGCAGCTGACCCATGTCGCGCCGGTCACTTACCTTCTGGTCGCGGCGGGGCTTGCGATCATCTACCTTTTCCCCCGCATCACGAAAGCCGTTCCGTCGCCGCTCGTCGCAATCATCATCCTGACGCTGGTGACCGTATATGGCGGCATTCACGTCAACACCGTCGGCGAAATGGGCAAGCTGCCGACATCGTTGCCGTCGATTGCGCTGCCACATGTACCACTCACCTGGCAGACGCTCAGGATCATCGCGCCTTATTCGCTGACGATGGCAGCGGTCGGATTGCTCGAGTCGATGCTGACGGCGCAGATCGTCGACGATTTCACCGACACTCCATCGGACAAGTCGCGCGAGATGCGCGGCCAGGGTATCGCGAATTTCCTCACCGGGTTTCTCGGGGCAATGGGCGGCTGCGCGATGATCGGACAATCGGTGATCAACGTTAAATCCGGCGGCAAAACGCGGCTTTCGACGCTCGTTGCCGGCGTGTTCCTTCTGTTCCTGCTTGTCGTGCTCCATCCGCTGGTCGCGATCATTCCGATGCCGAGCCTGGTGGCGGTGATGATCATGGTGTCCATCGGCACTTTCTCCTGGCGCTCCATCAAGGATGTGCGCCATCATCCCTGGCAATCGTCGGTCGTGATGGTTGTCACGGTGGTTATCGTCGTGTGGAGCAAGAACCTTGCCGCCGGTGTCGTCGCGGGCGTGGTTCTGTCCGGGCTGTTTTTCGCGAGCAAGGTTCGCCGCATGTTCACGGTCGAGTCGACCCTCTCGGCTGACCAGCGCACCCGCATTTATCGCATCACGGGCGAAATCTTCTTCGCGTCAGCCGAACGCTTTGCCGATGCGTTCGATTTCAAGGAGGTGCTGGACTGCGTCGTGATCGATCTCACGGCGGCGCATTTCTGGGATATCACCGGCGTTGGCGTTCTCGACAAGGCGGTAATCCGTTTCCGCCGAGAAGGCACGGCGGTCCAGATTGTCGGGCTCAACAGCGCGTCTGCCTCGATGGTCGAACGGTTCGGCGTACACGACAAGCCTGATGCCGAGGCGCTGCTCGCGGCTCATTAAGGATCGATGCCATGGAAACCATACTCGCCGCGATCGACGCCTCCGGCTACGCCACCAGCGTCTGCGACCTGGCCGCCTGGGCGGCCAGGCGACTGAACTTGCCGATCGAACTGCTTCACGTCGTGCAACGCAGGGACGCTGTCGCGGAGCGCCACGACCTGTCGGGCGCAATCGGCCTCGGCGTAAAATCCAGCCTGATCGAGGAACTCACTCGGCTGGAAGAAGCCGATGCGCGGCTTCAGATCGAGCGTGGCCGCATGCTGCTCGCAGCCAGCAGGGAACGGCTTCAGGCGGGCGGTGTCGATGACGTGCGGCTACTCCACCGCCATGGCGGTATAGTCGAGACCATCCTCGAGCGTGAAGCGGACGCCCGCATCGTGGTAATCGGCAAGCGCGGCGCCAGCCATGAATTCGCCACGGCTCATATCGGCTCGAAAATCGAGCGCGTCGTCCGCGCAAGTGCCAGGCCGATCTTGATTGCCTCACGCGCGGTTGAGCCGCCGAGACATGCCGTGCTCGCCTATGACGGCAGTCCGGCCGCCGGCCGCGCGCTCGAACGCTGCGTCAACTCGCCACTGTTTGCTGGCCTGCCGGTCCATATCGTGGTCGCCGGAGCCGATGACGCGCGGCATCGCGCAATGCTTGACCAGGCACTCATGGCGCTCGACGGACGCAACGTCACCCCCACGCTTGATCGCGGGAAGCCCGAGGATGTGATCGGCCATGTCGTTGCCGCAACACCTGGAGCGATCCTGATGATGGGGGCCTATGGCCACTCGCCGCTGAGGACGCTGATTGTCGGCAGCACGACGACCGCTCTGATTCGCTCGGTCCGGGTGCCGGTACTACTGATGCGCTGATGGTTCCCGACCTCGGCACGTTCCGTGAAAAGTTGCTCGCGCGTCGGACTGAGTTGGAGCGCGAGACCGATCTTGCGGCAGCGTCCCGCGCGCCTGTCGAACTTGACCAGACGAGTGTCGGCCGTCTGTCGCGGGTGGACGCTCTGCAGGCCCAGGCGATGGCAATGGCGCAGCAGCGCCGCCGGCAGTCGGAATTATCAGCGATCGATGCTGCCTTGCGCCGCATCGACGATGGTGACTTCGGCTATTGCCTGAAATGTGGCGACGAGATCGCCAAAGCTCGCCTTGATAACGTGCCCACCGTGACGCTGTGCATCGGCTGTGCTCGCGAAGCTTGAGCCGCATGGCTGGTATCCCCTTATCCCCCGCCCAGCGGATATAGACTTAAGCTGACGACACTCTTGCTCGTGAAATGCTCGCCGGCGCCTCGCGCGCACGCACCTTGGACGCTGCGGCAGCAAGGCCGAAACAGGCCATCACGCACCATCCGGCGAGGCCCAACATCTGCGTCGGCAGCGAAATGCCGGCGTCCAGAAACACACCTGAAAGGCCGGGACCCAGTGCCGTCGAGAGCACCATCGCCGAGACGATGATGGCGCGGATACCACCAAGATTTGCGAGCCCATACACCTCGGGCCAGAGCGCGCCGAGTAGCGTGGAAGTAAACCCGTTGCTGACTCCGAGCAGGAACATGAAGACGTAAATGCCCCAGACCGGCGTGACCAGCGCTATCGCCATTGCCGCAACTGCAAGCGGCAACAGGAAGAAGGGCAGGATGCGGAGTGCCCCGAGCCGATCAATTAGATGGCCGCAGACAAGCCCGAAGATTACGGTGGTGACGGACATTACCGGATACGCAGCGGCAAATTCCATCGGGCTGTAGCCGCGAAGGTTGATCAGGTAGTCCTGATCGAAAAAGATGAGCGTGCCGATGAATGATGGCGCCAGCGTACCGGCCAGAAGCAGGTAAAGAACGGGATCGCGGATTACCTCGGCGCGCGTCCAGTCGCGCACGAGGGGGCGCGTGGTACTTTTCTCCCCGTGCGATCTCGGCTGCCGTCCGACGCGCATCAGTGCCACGATGGCCGGGAGCCCGACCGTAACGATGAGAGTCGCCGAGGCGAACCACGCGGTACGCCAGTCGCCGCTCAGCCGATCGATCAGCACCACAAGCACCGGTAGGATCGCCGTTCCCGCCTGTTGCCCGGGTGCGACGAGCGCCATCGCACGACCGCGATTGGCGACGAACCAGCGGCCGATCAGGGTGAAGGCGGTTTCCGTCATCATGCCCTGGCCGAACAGGCGGAGCATGTAGATCGAGACAAAGAGCGTGATCAGGTTCGGCGCCGTCCCGATCAGCACGCAGGCCAGTGCGAGCGCAGGCATGGTGAAACTGATCACCCTCCAGCCGGCCAGCAGATCGAGAGTGCGGCCGAGCCATGGCAGGCTGGCGGCACTCGACAATGTCGCGATCATATATATGCCGCCGAACGCGGCGCTCGATAGGTGGAAAGCTCCGCGCAATTGATTGCTGAAGAGACCGATGAAGAATGTCTGCCCAAAAGACGAGAACAGGGTGAGCAGGAATCCGCCTGAAATCCAACGCAGGTTGTCGCGGAGGAATTGGGTATTGTCACGAATGAAACCGACCATCAGGCGGCTATGGGGGAATTCGTGCCGCCGGCATAGTGGGGCGATCAGGGTTTCCGTGATCGGTTCGGATTTCGCTACACTAGCACTACTTTGGCAGATTATATGGTGAGTGACGGAGCGGTC
>JAJZFF010000327.1 GCA_021805485.1 Pseudomonadota bacterium | reverse complement strand
CGGCCATCTGCGCGCCCGCCTCGCCCGCGAGGAGGATGCGGAGGGCGACGAGATCGGCACCAGCCTTGCGACCGCCGACCGCGCCTTTCTCGCCGGGCTGCATCGGGTCGAGCCGTCGGCGCGGGCGATCCGGGACGGGTATGGCACGGTGCTGATCGGCCGGTTCGTCGCCGCCGCGGCGGCGCGGGGGGTGATCGTGGTCGGCGGGTTGCCGACCGATTTCCGCGATGTCAGGCTGCCGCAGGCGGATATAAGCGCGATCGGCGGGGTCTATCGGCAGCATGGCGGGCGGTTTCTCGAACTCGCCAATCACAGCCGGTATCCGCGCACCGATTTCTACAACAGCGAGGACCACCTCGCACAGCCCTGCCAGTATTTTCACAGCATGCTGGTGGCGCGCGGCCTTGCCCGGCTGCTGCATCGCCGGCTGGTCGCGCCGGCGCCGGCGATGCTCAGCCTGGCGGCGACCTGCCCGCAAGAAACGCTGCCGCCCGCGCAACACAGCGTTCGAACATCGCGAGCGAGTCGAAGGGCAGGTCCTGGCCCTCCGGCGGGGTGACGAGCCCGCCCTCCAGCGCGCCGACTACCATCAGGTTGTCGCCCAGGCCGAAATCCTCGACCGCAATATCGCTAACGGGATCGGGCAGGGCGGCGATTTGGCGGCGGCTGCGCGCGGCGAAGGGCGTGGACGCGTTCGAGTAGCCGAAGCAGGGCCGGCGGCGGCCGAGGAACCAGCCCAGCTCGACCAGCGTCCCGGCATCGGCGGAGGCGCCACGGAAGGGGGTGAGATGGGCGATGATGATGTCGCTGGCCTCCATCATCCCGACATCCTGCCGGAAGATCGCCTGCCACAGCGCCTCGCCCGGCTGGCGTTCGGGCGCCGGCGCATCCAGCGGGACGAGCGCCTCGATGCCGTGGCCGGCGGCGATCGCGACCTTTCGCGCGGCATGGGCATGTGCGTCGGGCAGGAACAGGTCCGGCCCGGCGAGATAGGCGACGGGCAGGCGAGTCAATGCGGTTCGTTCATCAGGCCGTAGCGGTGCAGCTTCCGGTAGAGCGTGTTGCGGCTGATGCCGAGGCTGGATGCCGTGGCGGCGATACGCCAGTGATGCCGTTCGAGTGCCGCGACGATCCGTTCGCGCTCGGGATCTTCCTCTGCCAGGGGCTGCGGCGGGACTGGGCCGTGCGCGGGCATGGTGCGGACGATCATGTGCGGGAGGTGATGCACCTCGATGCGCCCGGCTTCGGCGAAAGCCAGGGCGGTACGCAGCGTGTTGCGCAGTTCGCGGATATTGCCGGGCCAGTCGTGCTCGATCAGCGCCTGCATCGCGGCGGGGGTAATGGAGATCGATGCGCCCTCGCTTTCCTCGGCGCAGAGTGTCTCGATCAGGTCCTGCCGGTCAGAGCGTTGCCGCAAGGCGGGCATCGTCAGCGACAGGCCGTTGAGCCGGTAATAGAGGTCCATGCGGAACTCGCCGCGCGCCACCATCGCTTCAAGGTCGCGATGGGTGGCGCTGATGACCTTGATGTCCACCGGAGTCGGCGTGGAACTGCCGAGCGGCACGATCTCCTTTTCTTCCAGCAGCCGCAGCAGGCGGGCCTGAATGGAGAGCGGCATGTCGCCGATTTCGTCGAGGAACAGCGTGCCGCCATGCGCGGCCACCGCCTTGCCGCGCATGCCGCCCGGCCGCGCGCCGGTGAAAGCGCCGGTTTCGTAGCCGAACAGTTCGCTTTCGATGAGCTGCTCGGGAATTGCCGCGCAACTCATTGCGACGAACGGCGCGGCATGGCGATTGCTCGCGCGGTGGATCGCGCGGGCGAAGGTATCCTTCCCGGTGCCGGTCTCGCCGAGGAGCAGGATGTTGATGTCCCGGTTCATGACGCGCTCGGCGCGCCACACGTTGTGCGCCATGGCCCGGTCGGCGCCGGCCAGCGCCACGAGTTCCCGCGGCTCAGGCTTGCGTTGCCGCATCTCGGCCGGCGGCCGCAGCGGTGCGCGCTCCACCAGCGCATTGCGCGCGCTGACGACGGCGCGGGCGCGGGCGCGGGTCTGTTTCGCCGGCCAGACGCTGGCATAGCCGTGCCTGTCGTTTCCGTGCGCGATCGGCCAGATGGCGAAGGGCTGGGTTTCGGCATGCTCCAGCAGACGGTCCAGCGAAATGTCGAAGACTTCGGCCACGCTGCGACCGACCAGCGTATTGTATCCGGCGGCGCCAAGCATCGAGGGCACGGAATTGTCAACCGCGCGGATCAGTCCGTCCGAATCAACCGCCAGGAGGGAATCATACGGCAGGCCGACGAGTTCGGGGCGCTCATGGAAGCGCATGATCATGCAGTCACGGAAACTGTTGGTGAAATGCAGTTGCTCGATGATGCGCGCCGACATGCTGACGAGTGCGATCGTCGGCACCTGGGCGGCGCGGCTGTCATCACAATCAAGGCATGTCGCGTCGATCGCGCCCAGCAGCCTGCCGTTCGCGCCCCAGATCGGCGCTGCCGAACAGGTCATCCGGCTGTTGCGGGTGAAGTAATGTTCCTCGCGATGCACAACGCGTGAACGCCGGTCGTGCAGCGACGTCCCCGGACCGTTCACGCCGGCGTGCTGCTCGTCCCACATGTAGCCAGGCATCATGTTTGCGGCACGCGCCCGCTCGGCATTCGCGGCATCGGTGAACACGTCGAGCACGGTGCCGTCGGCATCGGTCAGCATCAGAACGTAGCGCGATGCCGTGGCGGACTGGGCGACCTGCTGGCTGATCTGGCCAAGCAGCCTGTGCATCTCGACCCGGCCGAGGCGCTCGAACAACGCATGTTCCTCGCGGATCTGCCGCAGCGCCGCGCCGCCCACATGAACGGCTGCCGGCGGGGCTTCGGGATTCAGCCTGTAATCGTCGCGGCATCGCCGCCAGGCGGCTTCGATGTAGTCCTCGCGTCCGGCGGAACCGCTTGCCGCACGGCTTGATTTTGCGGCGGACGTCGCCGCCGCGTACATCATGTCATGACTTGCGTCGGTCATCTTGCGGCCACTCCCCTGACCGAATTTTACGGCCTGTGCCATTGCCGGTCTGAACGCCGGATTGAATTGCAACAGTCTGGCGGGGCAGAGTGTTCCACACAAATTACAGATTGTCACCCCGATTTGCTTGTGTCGTGACAAGTCTGTTCCGCGACTCAAGGATAATCGCTGGCTTTGGCTCCTAGCTTCGTCTGGCACGGGAATTGCTGGTGATGGTCCCAGCCGGGCAATCCGGTACGCGTCAAACGTCCGTCGCCGATGCCCGCGGGGCCCCGGCGCGCATTTGGAGGGAGCGTAATGACAAGACTTGGGACAAAATCGCTGAAGCGGTCGCTGCTGGCGGCCAGTTTCGGCATTCTCGGGGCAGGGGCGCTTGTGCTGTCCGCGCAGGCGGCCACGTCGGGTAGCGCCAACGAGTCGCTGCTGCAGATGCAGAAGAACCCCAATGACTGGGTGATGCCGACCGGCACCTACAACAACTGGCGCTACAGCACGCTTGACCAGATCAACTCGAAGAACGTCAAAAACCTGCAGGTCGCCTGGACGATGTCGACCGGCACGGATCGCGGTCTCGAGGGCCAGCCGATCGTCATCGGCGACATGATGTATTACGAGACGTCGTATCCGAACTACGTCTATGCCGTGAACCTGAACCATCCGGACCAGATCGCGTGGAAATATACGCCGCCACGTGATTCCAACGCCCCGCCGGTTGCCTGCTGCGACGTCGTGAATCGCGGCCCGGCCTATGGCGATGGCATGATCTTCGTCGATGCGCTGGACGCCCGGCTCTATGCGCTCAACGCGAAGACCGGCAAGGTCGTCTGGTCTGCCGACAATGGCCATCCGAAGGACGGCCAGACCATGACCGGCGCGCCGATGGTTGTCGGCAACAACGTGATCGTCGGTATCGCCGGCGGTGAATACGGTGTCCGCGGCTACATCACCGCCTACAACATCCACACCGGCAAGATGGTCTGGCGCGGCTACAGCGAGGGACCTTCCAAGGACACGCTGATCGATCCGGCGACGACGATCAACGGCGCGACCGGCAAGCCCGTCGGCCCGCATTCGAGCATCAAGACCTGGAAGGGTGACGAGTGGAAGGTCGGCGGCGGCACGACCTGGGGTTGGTTCTCCTACGACCCGAAGCTGAACCTTATGTATTATGGGTCGGGCAATCCCGGCACCTGGAACCCGAGCCAGCGCCCGGGCAAGAACCGCTGGTCGATGACCATCTGGGCCCGCAACCCCGAGACCGGCAAGGTCAAATGGGTCTACCAGATGACGCCGCATGATGGCTGGGACTATGACGGTGTGAACGAGATGGTTCTCGTCAACGTCAAGTATCATGGCAAGGAAGTTCCGGCGATCGTCCATTTCGACCGCAACGGCTTCTGCTACGTCGTTGATCGTGAAGATGGCAAGATTCTTGCCGTGCACAAATACGACCCGTCGGTGAACTGGGCGACGGGTATCAGTCCGAAGACCAACGAGCCGATCGTCGACCCCGCGAAGATGACTGAGGCGGGCAAGGATGTGAAGGATATCTGCCCGTCGTCGCAGGGCGACAAGGACGAACAGCCTGTCTCGTACGATCCGAAGACCGGCCTGTTCTATGCACCGCTGAACCACCTGTGCATGAGCTACCAGGCGTTCAACGTGAAGTACAAGGCGGGCTTCCCGTTCGTCGGCGCCATCGTGAACATGATCCCGGGACCGGGTGGCTATCGCGGCCGGTTCATTGCCTACAACCCGATGACCGGCAAGACCGAGTGGCAGATTCACGACATGTTCCAGGATTGGGGCGGTGCGCTGACCACGGCGGGCAATGTCGCGTTCT
>JAJZFF010000321.1 GCA_021805485.1 Pseudomonadota bacterium | reverse complement strand
CATCATGTCGCCGCTCTTGTGGCCCGATTGCATGAGCAACCCTCCCATACCGGATCGCTTATCGTAACGCTGTTCGGGGATGCTCTGCTACCACGCGGCAGCGCCATTGCTCTCGCTACCATACTCGACCTGTTCGAGTCCCTTGGCATTGGCCCGGGTGTAATACGTACCGCTATCTCGAGGCTTGCCGCTGATGGCTGGCTGGTGGCGAGCCGCCGTGGCCGTTCGAGTTACTACCGGATCGGCCCGTCACGCCGCGGTGAGTTCATCCGCGCCGCGCGACATATCTACGGTCGGCCTCGTGGCACAGCAGCTCGGAGCCTGATCATCGCCCTCCCCGAGCCAGGACCGGGCCGGGAACCTGCACGCGAGCGGTTCAACCGACTCGGCTTTGCCTCATGGCAAGGCATACTGCTCGCGCCGGACCGGCCGTTGCCACGCTCGCTCGAAGCTGGGAGCATCGTTCTTCGAGCAACCGGCGGCCCGGAATCACTGCGCCGACTGGCGGCGCGAGCCTGGCGACTGGATGCCTTGTGCGATCACTACAAGGGATTTCTTGCCATTTTCGGCGGGCTTACGGCCGACGCCCCGGCTTTCGATCCGCGCGATGCGCTGCTGGCCCGGCTGCTGCTGATCCATGACTACCGGCGGATTGTGCTGCGGGACCCGCGTCTGCCGGCTACTTTCCTACCGGAAGAGTGGGCCGGCGACGGGGCGCGCCGACTCTGTGCCCAACTCTACGAGGCGCTACTCGATGCATCGGAGCTCTGGCTGAGCCATAACGGCGCGACCGAGACAGGCGCGCTACCGACGGCAGATTCAACTCTGCGCCATCGTTTCGCGGACCTGCGCGGGCACGTCTGATCCCACCCGCCCGCTTGGCCTGGCCCCACCGAGGAACAAGCCGACAGCACGGGCAATCCGGGCATCGATTTCGGCACGGCTACGGGCCTTTCCGACGCCCAAAAGCATTTCGATGTGGATATTACCGATCGCCATCCCGTAAAGCATGTGTGCCGCCTCTTCGGGATCGTCGATGGCGAGGGATCCGCTGGCGGCACTGGCGGAAAAATAATCCCGCAGCGCATCACGGCACGGCTTTGCTCCCTCCCGATCCAGCAGGCGGGAGAGCGTCCGGCCATGCATGTATTCCGCCATGATCAGCCGGGCAAGTGCGATAATCGACGGGCTCAACACGTGGTGCGCCCACAAGCGGAGCATATCGTTCAATACGTCGTCCACCGGCCGCCCCTCGGTCTCAATGCCGGAAACATCAAGAGGGCGACGGCGGCGCTCGAGCAGAGCGGTGAACAGGTCTTCCTTGGAGTCCACAAGCTGATAAAGCGTTCGCTTCGACATGCCGGCCTCGGCGGCAATATCGTCCATCGTCGCGGCATGATACCCCTTGCGAAGGAACACCCGTTCCGCCGTCTCGATCAGCGCGTCGCGCCGTTGCCGCGCCGCATCTGCGGCGTCGCGCCGGCGGCAAACTCGTGTGACAATACCCATCAGCCAGTTCCTCGCCTTCTTCTCCCATCGCAGGAACATTCATGAATTTCAATATTAAATCGGCCTCTTTTCGATATCTTGACGCATCGGCAGAAAACTCTGTAGTTTCCACTTGTCCACTGAGGAGGCTCCCGCGTGCAGGCTGGCGGTTCTGTCCGCGTTCAGTTCAGGCACGCCAGGTACTGCATATCATGAACTTTTCCGATATCCTGCTTCATCGCCGCGTCCGGCTGGCAACGGTTCTGCTCGGCACCACGCTGCTCGCGGGTTGCGCGGTCGGCCCGAACTATCACCAGCCCGCGGCCCCGAAGCTGCATAGCTACACCACAAGCCGACTGCCCAACAGCACGGCTTCGACCTCCGGCGCAGGAGGAACTGCGCAGCATCTCGTGATCGGCCAGAAAATCGCTGGCGAGTGGTGGACGCTCTACCATTCGAAACCACTCGATGCGCTGATCCGCAAGGCTCTGGGGAACAATCCGAGCCTGGAATCGGCCCAATACACCCTGCTGGCCGCACGCGACACCGCCCGAGCGGCCGAAGGCGGGTTTTTCCCTTCAATCTCTGGAAGTTTCCAGGCCGAACGAGTGCGCAGCGGACTGGGAACGACGAGCCTCGGCTCTGCCGGCGCCGGCCTCACCTATTCGCTGCGGAACGCCTCCGTCGCGGTATCCTATGCGCCCGACGTGTTTGGCGGCACACGGAGGCAAGTCGAAAGCCTGCATGCTCAGGCCGAACAGCAGCGATTCGCACTTGAGGCTACCTATCTCTCGCTCACTGCCAACATCGTCACCGCCTCGGTTACCGAAGCTTCGCTGACCGCCCAGATCGAGGCGACGGAGCGGATCATCCGCGCGGAGAAAGGACTGCTCGACATTCTCGACCGTCAGGTGGCGCTTGGAGGCATTCCCGAAACCAACGCGATCACCCAACGCACCCAGCTGGCCCAGACAGAAGCAACACTACCGCCTCTGCGCAAGCAGCTCGCGCAGACACGGGACCAGCTCGCAGCCTATGAAGGAGTTCCTCCGAGCCGCTTCCACGCAGCCGATTTCACCCTGGCCGATCTCGCGCTGCCGGAAAGCCTGCCGGTGAGCCTCCCCTCCGCGCTGGTACGCCAGCGCCCAGACATTCGCGAGGCGGCAGCGGTCTTGCACCAGGACACGGCGCAGGTCGGCGTCGCCACCGCGAACATGCTGCCGCAAATCACCCTTTCCGCCGGCATCGGCCATGAAGCGCTGGACGGCCAGGCCCTGTTCGCTCCGCAGACCCTGTTGTGGAATCTTGCCGCCGGCATCACCCAGCCCTTCTTCGAGGGTGGCACGCTGTTCTACAAGCGCCGCGCCGCTGTTGCGACCATGAAGGCAGCTGCCGAGACCTATGAGAACACGGTCGTACTCGCCTTCCAGAACGTGGCGGACGCACTGGAAGCCCTGCATTACGACGCCATCGCGCTTGCGGCGGACACTGCGGCCGAGCACGACGCGCAGCGCAGCCTCAATCTCATCGAGCGTCAGTTCCGCCTCGGCGGCGTGCCCTACACCTCGGTGCTGACCGCCGAGCAAACCTACGAATCGGCCGTCATCACCCGCATCAAGGCCACTGCCCAGCGCTATGCCGATACGGCGGCGCTGTTCCAGGCTCTCGGTGGCGGCTGGTGGCACCGGCATGACGTGAAGAAGCAAGTCGAAACCTGCTGTGGAGTATTGCCATGACGGCGCCCGCCCCCGGAACCGCCAGCGAAACACCCGAGCACAAGACGAAGAAACCCTCGATCCTGCTGCGCATGATCGTGATGCTCGTGCTTGCGGCCCTCGTGCTCGGCGCGATCTTCGGCTTCGGCGCGTTCCGCGACGTGATGATCGCGAAATTTATCGCCACGCTGAAGAACCCGCCGCAGACGGTCGCGACCATGGTCGCGAAGGAAACACCGTTCCAGAATACCGAGACGGCCACCGGCAGCCTCGTGGCGCTTCAGGGAGCCGCTCTCTCGGCACAGGTCGCTGGCATCGTCAACACGATCGACTTCAGATCGGGCCAGGACGTGAACAAAGGCCAGCTCCTGCTCACCCTTCGTCCGAACAACGACGATGCCGTGCTCGCACAGCTGGAAGCGACGGCAAAACTCGACGCGATCACCTATCGGCGTGATCTCGCCCAGTATCAGGCACGGGCGGTGAGCGCGCAGACTGTCGATACTGACCGGGCCAATCTCGCCAGCGCCGAAGCGCAGGTGCGCAGCCAGAAGGCGCTGATGCAGGAGAAAAGGATTTACGCGCCATTCTCCGGCAGAATCGGCATTCGCGCCGTCGATATCGGTGAGTTCCTCGCCGCTGGCACAACCATCGCCACGCTTGAGCAGCTCAACCCGATCGCCGTCGATTTCTACCTGCCGCAAACCGCATTGCGGACGATTCGGCCGGGCATGAAGGCCGACATTTCCGTGGACGGATTCCCCGGCATCGAGTTCAAAGGAAAGATCACGGCGCTCGATTCCGCCGTCGGGACAGCAACGCGCATGATCCAAATCCGTGCGGTGCTGACCAATCCGCATGAGGAACTCCGACCCGGCATGTTCGCGCGGGTCAGCATTGATGTCGGCGCGCCGCAAAACGAAATCACCTTGCCGAAGACGGCAATTGCCTACAATCCTTACGGCGATACTGTATTTCTCGTGAAGCCCGACAAGCGGAGCAAGACGCACAAGTCTGCCGAACAGGTTTTCGTGACCCTGGGACAGACGCGCGGCGATCAGGTCGCCGTGCTCAAGGGCCTCAAATCGGGCGACGAGGTCGTGGTCGCGGGCCAGATGAAGCTGAAAAACGGCACACCTGTCGCGATCAACAACAAGATCCTGCCGCAGAACCTGCCCAATCCCTCCGTGCCGAACGAATAAGCGCACGCCATGAAAAATCTCACGACCCTATTCATCCGGCGGCCTGTGCTGTCGATCGTGGTCAGCGCCGCGATCCTCGTGCTCGGTCTGCGCGCGCTCGCCGGGCTTCCTGTCCTTGAATATCCGAAGACAGAGAACGCGACGATCACGATCACCACCACCTATCCGGGCGCCGACCCGAACACCATTGCCGGCTTCGTGACGACGCCGATCGAACATGCGATCGCACAGGTCAACGGCATCGACTACATGACCTCGCAGAGCCAGACCTCGACCAGCACGATCAAGGTCTTCCTCATCCTCAACTACAATCCTGACAAGGCGCTGACCGAGATCCAGGCTCAGATCCAGTCGGTTTTGAACCAGTTGCCGTCGGGTACACAGCAACCCCAGCTCAAGCTGCAGGTCGGCCAGCAGCTCGATGCCATGTATATCGGCTTCCAGAGCAACGTCCTGTCA